>CAXUIQ010000305.1:0-5252 GCA_964250815.1 uncultured Acetobacteraceae bacterium | reverse complement strand
GTCACGGGGCGGGTTGGCCGCGTTTGCCGTTTGTTCTATAGGCCCGGCATGATCGCCAGGATGCCCGCCCCGTGACCGACTACCTCGCCCGGCTGAACCCCGAGCAGCGCCAGGCGGTCGAGGCGGTGGACGGCCCCGTGCTGGTGCTGGCCGGCGCCGGCACGGGCAAGACCCGCGTCCTCACCACGCGCTTCGCCCACATCCTGCTCACCGGACGGGCGGCGCCGGGCCAGGTGCTGGCGGTGACGTTCACCAACAAGGCCGCCCGGGAGATGCGGGAGCGCGTCGGCGCGATCCTGGGCCGCCCGGCGGAGGGGCTGTGGCTCGGCACCTTCCACGCGCTGTGCGCCCGGATGCTGCGGCGCCATGCGGAGCTGGTGGGGCTGACCTCCGGCTTCACCATCCTCGACACCGACGACCAACTGCGCCTGCTGAAACAGGTCATGGAGGCGGCGCGGATCGACACGAAGCGCTGGGCGCCGCCGGCGCTGATGGGCATGATCCAGCGCTGGAAGGACCGCGGCCTGACCCCCGGCCGCGTGACCGCCGCCGAGGAAGGGGATTTCGCCGGCGGCCAGTCCCGCACGCTTTACGAGGCGTACCAGGCGCGGCTCAAGCAGCTCAACACCGCCGACTTCGGCGACCTGCTGCTGCACATGACGGAAATCCTGCGCAGCAAGCCGGAGATCCTGGCGCAGTATCACCGGATGTTCCGCTACATCCTGGTGGACGAATACCAGGACACCAACCTGGTGCAATACCTGTGGCTGCGGTTGTTGGCGCAGTCGCACAAGAACATCTGCTGCGTGGGAGATGACGACCAGTCCATATACTCGTGGCGAGGCGCCGAAGTCGAAAACATACTGCGCTTCGAGAAAGACTTCCCCGGCGCGCAGATCGTCAAGCTGGAGCGCAACTACCGTTCCACCGCGCCGATCCTGGCCGCCGCCGCCGGGCTGATCGCCAACAACGAGGGCCGGCTGGGCAAGACGCTGCGGCCCGGACGCAACGACGCCCGTGGCGAGAAGGTCAGCGTCGTCAGCCTGTGGGACTCGGACGAGGAGGCCCGCATGGTCGGCGACCGGATCGAGGCGCTGCGCCGCGAGGGGCACCCCTTGGCCGAGGTGGCGATCCTGGTCCGCACGAGCGCGCAGACCCGCGCCTTCGAGGAGCGGATGATCACGCTGGGCCTGCCCTACCGCGTGGTGGGCGGCCTGCGCTTCTACGAGCGCGCCGAGATCCGCGACGCCATCGCCTACATGCGCGTGCTGCACCAGCCGTCCGACGACCTGGCCTTCGAGCGCATCGTCAACGTGCCCCGGCGCGGCGTGGGGGATGTCGCGCTGCGCGCCATGCACGTGGAGGCCCGCATGCAGCAAATCCCCCTGGCGCTGGCCGGTGAGCGCCTGGTGCGGTCGGGGGGGCTGAAAGGCCGGGTCGGAGCCGCGTTGAAGGAGCTGTTCCAGGCATTCGCCCGCTGGCGGGAAGACCTGCCGCGCGACGGCCATGTGCTGACATTGGCAAAGATGCTGGACGAGAGCGGCTACACCGAGATGTGGAAGCAGGACAAGTCGCCGGACGCGCCGGGGCGGCTGGAGAACCTGAAAGAACTGGTGCGGGCGCTGGCGGACTTCGAGACGCTGGCCGGGTTCCTCGACCACGTGGCGCTGGTGATGGAGAACGAGCAGAACGCCGAGGGCGACCGCGCCAGCATGATGACGCTGCACGGCGCGAAGGGGCTGGAGTTCGACACCGTGTTCCTGCCGGGCTGGGAGGAGGGCCTGTTCCCCAGCCAGCGCACCCTGGACGAGGGCGGGCTGAAAGGGCTGGAGGAGGAGCGGCGCCTGGCCTATGTCGGCCTGACCCGCGCCCGCAAGCTCGCAATCGTCAGCCACGCCGCCAACCGGCGCCTGTATGCCAACTGGCAGAGCAGCATCCCGAGCCGCTTCGTGGACGAGTTGCCGGAGGCCCACGTGGAGCGCGCCGGCTCGGCGGCGATGCAGCGGGAAGCGCGGCTGGTGTCCGCCCCCAGCGTGTTCACCGGCGGCCCGTTGATGGCCCGGCGCCCGGCGGCGTCGCGCGTGGTCGAGGCCTGGGAGCAGCCGGCGCGGCCCGCCCGGCAGGACGCGATCGCTGTCGGCAGCCGGGTGTTCCACCAGAAGTTCGGCTACGGCCAGGTGCTGGCGGTGGACGACGACCGGCTGGACATCGCGTTCGAGAAGGCCGGGCAGAAACGCCTGCTGGACCGCTTCGTGGAAAAGGCATGAGACGGCACGCCGCCCCTTTGGAAACCCTGTCCGTCGAGGTGCCGGACGCCGCAGTGGAGGCCTACGAGGCCGCGCTCGGCACCGTTTGCGCAACGGTCGGCTTCTTCCTCGCCGACGAGGCGCGCGGCACTTGGCGGGTGGAGGGCGTGCATGACGCCGGCGCCGGCGAGGCGCGGCTGCAGGCTGCGCTGGCGTTGGCGGCCCTGGTCAGCGGCATCCCCGCCGCGCTGCGCCGGAAAGCGACGGAGGCGGAAGGCTGGCTCGCGCGGACGCAGGAGTCCTTCCCGGAACAGCGCGTGGGCCGGCGGTTCGCGGTGCGCGGCACGCATGGGGCTGGCCCTGCCGCGCCGGGCCGGTTGACGCTCGTGCTCGATGCGGGCCTCGCGTTCGGATCAGGGGAGCATGGTTCAACCCGCGGCTGCTTGCGCGCGTTGGAGGTCGTGGCCCGGCGCCGGCCGCGGCGCATTCTCGATCTGGGCACCGGGTCCGGCATCCTGGCCATGGCGGCGGCAAAGCTGCTGCGGCGCCCAGTGCTGGCGACCGACATCGAACCGTGGTCGGTCAGGGTCGCGGGGCAGAACGCCGCGGCCAACGGCGTCGGCCGGCTGGTTCGGCCCGTGCTGGGCAACGGCTGGCACTCACGCACCGTGCAGGCGCACGCACCCTATGACCTGGTGTTCGCCAACATCCTGGCCCGGCCGCTCTGCCGGATGGCGCGGGACTTGGCGCTCGGCTTGGCGCCGGGCGGCACGGCGATTTTGGCGGGGCTGCTGGCGAGCCAGGCGCGCATGGTGCTGGCGGCGCACCACCGCCAGGGCCTCCGGCTGGAGGCGGCCTGGCGGGAAGGCAACTGGGCGACGCTGGTTGTGCGGAAGGCAGGGCGGGCGGGCTGAGCCAACCCGCTCCTGCACCGTCAGATCGCGACGATCGGGCGGACGCCGGGTGCGGGCTTGCGCGTGCGCGCCTCGACGAACTGCGGGTCGAACACCCGGCTCAGCTCGTTGCGGTTCAGGCCGATGTCGGCCAACTCGCGGTCGCTCAGCGACGACAGTTCGTCCAGCACCGCCCGGCGGCGTGGCATGGCGAGCAGGCCGGAGACGAAGTTGCCGATGCGCTGGGCCAGGCTGCGCGGGGCCGGGCGGGCATCGGCGGTCGTGCCATCCGTACCCTCGACGACCGGACTCCGGTACGTCAGACTATCGGACATCAGGAGCGCAATCTGCTCCTTGGCAAGCGGGGCGTTCATTTCACTATCCTCGAAACACTCTCGCGCCACGATCCGAGCCGGCACTTCCGGTGCGTTGCTCCCGTGGCGCACACGGAATATGCGCCCGTTATGCTGCAATGCAGCGTGCATTGTTACGCCGCCTGATATGCGCGCAACGCGGGCTTAACGCTTAAGCTATGACAAAACATGACGATCACGTGACCAAGCAATTAACCGAACGGCTGGCCCTCGTGCGGGAGGCGATGACGGCGCAAGGCCTGGACGGCTTCATCGTGCCGCGCGCCGACGAGCATCTGGGCGAATACGTGCCGCCCGCCGCCGAGCGGCTCGCCTGGCTCACCGGCTTCACCGGAAGCGCCGGGGTGGCCGTCGTGCTGACGGACCGGGCGGCCGTGTTCACCGACGGGCGCTACACGCTGCAACTCGCCGCCCAGGTGGACCCGGCGTTGTACGAGGCCTGCCACATCATCGACCAGCCGCCACCGGCCTGGCTCAAGGCGCATGCCGCCGCCGGCGCGCGGATCGGCTACGATCCTTGGCTGACCAGCCAGGACGGCTTGAAACGTTTCAGCGACGCCGGGCTGGAGATGGTGCGGGCCGATCCGAACCCGGTCGATGCCGCCTGGGCCGGCCGTCCCGCCGCCCCATCCGCGCCGGCGGTGCCGCATCCGCTGGCCTATGCCGGCCGCTCCTCGTCCGAGAAGCGGGCCGACCTGGCGGCGGCCTTGCGCGCGGACAACCAGGATGTCGCCGTCATCACCGACCCGGCCTCGCTCGCCTGGCTGCTGAACCTGCGCGGCGGCGACCTCGACTACACGCCCTTTGCCCTGGGCTTCGTGCTGCTGCGCTCGGACGGCGCGGCAACGCTGTTCATGGAGCCGGAAAAGCTGCCGCCCGAGACGCTGGAATGGTTGGGACCCGACGTGGCGGCCGCGGGCCGGGCCGCGCTGCCGGGGGCGCTTGCGCAGCTTTCCGGGCAGCGGGTGCGGGTGGACGCCGCGGGGTCGCCCGTGTGGTTCGCCCAAACGCTGGAAGCGGCGGGCGCCGTCGTCCTCGATGGCGCCGATCCCTGCCAGTTGCCCAAGGCCTGCAAGAACCCGGCCGAGCAGGCCGGCGCGCGGGCGGCCCATGCGCGGGACGCGGTGGCGGTCTGCCGGTTCCTGCACTGGCTGGACGGGGCAGACCGTGCGGGACTGACCGAGCTGTCGGCCGCCCGACGCCTGCTCGCATTCCGGCAGGCGGCGGCGGAGTTCCGGGAGGAGAGCTTCCCCGCCATCTCCGGCGCCGGGGAGCATGGCGCGGTGATCCACTACCGCGTGACGGCCGAAACGGACCGGCCGCTCCGCGCCAACGAGGCCTACCTGATCGACAGCGGCGCGCAGTACCCGGACGGGACCACCGACATCACCCGCACGGTCTGGATCGGGCCGGACGCGCCGCCGGACGAGTTGCGCGACCGGTTCACCCGCGTGCTGAAAGGCCATATCGCGCTGGCAACGACGGTGTTCCCGCAAGGCGTGTCCGGCCCGCATCTGGACTCCTTCGCCCGTCGCGCCCTGTGGCAGGCCGGGCTGGACTACGACCACGGCACCGGCCACGGCGTGGGAAGCTACTTGTCCGTGCACGAGGGGCCGGCCAGCCTGTCGCGCGCCGGGCGCATGGTGCCGCTGGCGCCGGGCATGATCCTGTCGGACGAGCCGGGCTACTACCTGCCCGGCGCCTACGGCATCCGGCTCGAAAACCTGCTGATGGTGCGG
>CAXUIQ010000304.1:0-5291 GCA_964250815.1 uncultured Acetobacteraceae bacterium | reverse complement strand
CCGAGGGCAGCCCCGCCTGGGCGCAGGAGGGGGGCGCCGCCGAGGTCCATGCCGGCCGCAGGCACGAGCCTGGGGCGCGGCAGGCCGAGGCCGCGGGGGCCGCGGCGCTGGGGCGCGCCGGCGCGGCGCTCCGGCTGCACCGCACCACCACCCTGTTCGACCTGGACGGCATCCGCACCAAGACCGGCGGCGTTTATGGCGTGTATGCCCCATTCGCCCGCACCTGTCGGACACTCGCCGCGCCGCTTCCGCCCACGCCGGCGCCGGAGCGCATCGCCTGCCCCGCCCCGCCCCGCTCGGACCGTCTCCAAGACTGGAGCCTGCTGCCGACCCGTCCCGACTGGGCCGGCGGGTTCCGGGAAACCTGGCAGGTGGGCGAGGCCGCGGCGCATGACCGGCTGGCCGGGTTCCTGGACAAGGCGGTGCACGGCTACGACACCGGGCGCAACCTGCCGGGCCAGCCCGGCACCAGCATGGTGTCGCCGCACCTGCACTGGGGGGAGTTGTCGCCTGGCCAGGTCTGGCACACGGCGCAGCAGGCCGCGCAGGAGACCGGCAAGGGGCTTGAGGTGTTCCTGGGCGAGATCCTGTGGCGGGACTTCTCGGCCTACCTGCTTTGGCACAACCCGCACATGCCGGAACGTCCGCTCCGCCCGGCCTTCGCCGACCTGGCCGTGCGCGACAACGGCGCCGAGCTGCGCGCGTGGCAACGCGGCCGGACCGGCATCCCGATCGTCGATGCCGGGATGCGGCAGCTTTGGCGCATCGGCTGGATGCACAACCGCGTCCGCATGATCGCCGCGTCGTTCCTGGTGAAGCAGCTCCTGCTGCCGTGGCAGGCCGGGGAGGCGCACTTCTGGGACACGCTGGTCGATGCCGACCTCGCCAACAACGCCGCAAGCTGGCAGTGGATCGCCGGCTGCGGCATCGACAGCCAGCCGTTCTTCCGCGTGTTCAACCCGGTGAGCCAGGGCGAGAAGTTCGACCCGGCCGGCGCCTACGTCCGCGCCTGGGTGCCGGAGCTGGCGCGGATGCCGGACCGTTACGTGCATGCGCCTTGGTCCGCGCCGCCGGCCGTGCTGGCAAAGGCCGGCGTGGAGCTTGGCCGCAGCTATCCCCACGCGATTGCCGACCTGCCGCAGGCCCGGCAGCGCGCGCTCGATGCCTACCGCGCCACCGTGCGGCGTGCCGCATGATCCCCGCGGGCGCTCCCTTGCGCGTGGTGGGCGACGTGCACGGCGACATCCGGGCCTTCGCGGCGGCGGCGGCCACCGACCGGTTCCTGGTGCAGCTCGGCGACCTCAGCGACCACGGGCCGGACAGCGCGGGCGTGCTGCGGGCGATGTTCGCGCTGATGGACCAGGGGCGCGGCCTGTTCATCCTCGGCAATCACGACCGCAAGCTGGGCCGCGCGCTTTCGGGCCAGGCGGTGCGGATGGACCCGGCGCTGCAAGCGACGCTCTCCCAGTTGGACGGCGCGCTCCGCGACCGTGCGCTGCGCGAGATCAGCAACGCGCCGGCCTGGGTGGCCCACGGCGACATCGCCTTCGTGCACGGCGGCTTCCACCCGGCCATGCTGAGCGAGAAGCCGCCGCCGCCGCTCGGCCGGGTGGACCCGCTGCTGTCCCGCGCCTTGTTCGGCGAGACGACGGGCCGCATGCAAGCGGACGGCTACCCGGAGCGCGTGCTGCGCTGGGTGGACCGCATTCCCGCCGGCATGACGGTGTATTGTGGCCATGACCAGCGCAGCACGGACGGGCGCCCGTACCGGCGCACCGGGTTGTCGGGCGGCTTGGCGGTGTTCCTCGACACCGGGGCCGGCAAAGGCGGGCACCTGTCCTGGATCGACCTGCCGGGGGTCGGCGGCTAGACCGGTTCGCCCGCGTCCATCGCCAGGAGGAACCCTGCCGCCTGGTCCCGGAGGGCGGCGACACGCTCCGGCTCCATCTTCGCCAGCGTCCGCACCGGCATCGCCATGCGGGTGTTCTGGCCGAAGCGCGCGGCGTGCCGGGCGACGAAGTCCCAGTACAGCGCGTTGAACGGGCACGCGCGCTCCCCCACGCCGAGCTTCACGTCGTAGTGGCACCCGCGGCAGTAGTCGCTCATGCGGTTGATGTAGGCGCCGGACGCCGCGTAGGGCTTCGACCCCATGATCCCGCCATCGGCGTGCAGCGCGACCCCGCGCACGTTCGGCATCTCGACCCACTCGTAGGCGTCGGCATAGACGATGAGGTACCACTCATCCACCTCGTCGGGATGGAGGCCGGCCAGCAACGCGAAGTTGCCGGTGATCATCAGGCGCTGGATGTGGTGGGCATAGGCGTGGCGGCGGGTGTCGCCGATGGCTTGGCGCAGGCAGTTCATCCGCGTCTCGGCCGTCCAGAAGAATGCCGGCAATGGCCGGTCGGCACCCAGGCTGTTCAGGCGGCCGTACTCCGGCATCTTGAGCCAGTACACGCCGCGCACGAACTCCCGCCAGCCCAGGATCTGGCGCACGAACCCCTCGACGGCGTTGAGCGGCGCAAGCCCGGCGCGCCAGGCGGCTTCCGCGGCTTGGCAGGCTTCCAGCGGGCCGAGCAGCCCGGTGTTCAGCGAGGTGGAGACGAGCGCGTGGAACATCGTGCTTTCCCCGGTCTTCATCGCGTCCTGCCACTCGCCGAACAGCGGCAGGCGGTTGGCCACGAAGTCCCGCAGCGCCGCAGCCGCATCCCGGTGCGTCACCGGCAGGGCGAAGCCGTCCACGTCGCCGAAATGGTCCGGGAAGCAGCGCGCGACGAGCGCCACCACCTCCCGCGTGATCTCGTCGGGTTCGAACCGCGGCACGGCGGGCGGGGCCAGGCCCTTGGACGGCGGCTTGCGGTTGTCGGGGTCGTAGTTCCATTGGCCGCCGGCGGGCGCATCTTCGTCCATCAGGATGCCGTAGCGGCGGCGCATGTCGCGGTAGAAAGCCTCCATGCGGAACGCGCCGCGGCCGCGCGCCCAGGCGCGGAACTCCTGGATGCGGCACAGGAAGCGGTCGTCGTCGCGGATCTCGGTCTCGATGCCGGATGCTTCGTGCCAGCGCCGCATGTCCTCCGCGAGCCGCCACTCGCCGGCCTCGGTCGCGACGACGGCGGCGGGCCGGTGCCGTGCGACGGCGCGCAGCATCTCGCCGCGCAGGCTGCCGGTGTTGCCGGGGTCGTCGAGGCGCACGTAATCGACCTGCACCCCGCGCGCCCGCAGCGCCCGGGCGAAGTGGCGCATGGCGGACAGCACGAGCACGATCTTCTTCGGGTGGTGCTTCACGTAGGTGCACTCGCCCATCACCTCCGCCATCAGCACGGTGTCCCGCGCGGGATCGAGGTCGCGGAGCGCGCTCAGCCCGGCGCTGCACTGGTCGCCCAGCACGATGCGCAGCGTGCCCCCTGCGCCCGCCTCGGCCATCAGCCCTTCACCCGCACGTTGGACCGCCCGCCATCGACCGCGAACACCTGGCCGGTGATCCACCCGGCCTCCTCCGACAGCAGGAAGGCCGCCAGCGCCCCGGCATCGTCGCCCGTGCCCAGGCGCGGGATCGGGTGCATGGCCGCGATCCCCTTCGCCACCGCCTCGTTGCCCAGGATCGCCTGGGCGATGCCGGATTGCGTCAGGCTCGGGGCGATGCAGTTCACCCGCACCAGCGGCGCCAATTCGGCGGCGAGCGCTGTGGTCAAGCCCTCGACCGCGCCCTTGGCGGCGGCGACCACCGCGTGGTTCGCGAAGCCGGAACGGACGGCGATGGTGCTGAACAGCACGACGCCGCTGCCGGGGCTGGCCTTCAGCGCGTCGGCGCCGGCAGCCACGGCAAGCGCCGCGCCAACAGCGTTCAGCCGGAATGCGCTGATGAAATCCTCCGCCGTCGCCCGGCGCAGCGGCCGCAGCAGGATGGAACCGACGCAGTAGGCCAGGCCCCCGATCATGGGCCCAGCCCGCTGCACGGCCGCCGCCAGCGCAGCGTCGTCGAGCGCGTCCGCGCCCGCATAGGTGCCGCCCAGCTCGGCCGCCAGCGCCGCGACGCGGGCCTCGTCCCGGCCCACCAGGTGCGTCGCCTGTCCCCGCGCCGCCACGCGCCGTGCGATGGCGGTGCCGATTGCCCCCGCGCCTATGATCACCACCGGTCCCGCCATGCCTGCTCCATTAAACCCAGGTCGCGAGAATGGCGCCGAAGCGGCCGGACACAAGCCTGGACGTCCGGACGATGCATAACGGTCGACTTGCGACCCGGCCCGGGCCAGGGCACTCTCTGTCCATGCGGCAACTCCTCCTGCTCCGGCATGCCAAGTCGTCCTGGGATGAACGGGACGTCCCCGACCACGAACGGCCGCTCAATGGGCGTGGCCTCGCGGCAGCGGCGGCGATGCGGACCGCGATGCAGGGGCTGGGCCTGGCGCCGGACGTGGTGCTGGTCTCGACATCCCGCCGCACCTTGCAGACCTTGGAAGCGCTTGAGCCATGGGCCGAGACCCCGCTGGTGGACCGGCTCGACAGCCTCTACCTGGCGTCCGCGCCTGCGATGCTGAATGTGATCCAGGAGGTCGGCGCGATGGCGCGCAGCGTTCTGGTGGTGGGCCACAATCCCGGCGTGCACGACTTGGCGATGCTGCTGGTGGGGGCGCAAGCGGCGTCGTTCGACAACCCGGACATCCGCCGCCTGGCGGAGGGCTTCCCCACCGGCGCCCTGGCCGAATTCACCGTCACCGTTCCCTGGCAGTCGCTCGACGAGGGGAGCGGCCGGCTGACCCGGTTCCTGTGCCCGCGCGACCTGCCCGGCCATGGCGGCTGATCACGGGAATGTGACAGACGCGAGCCTGGAGTTCGCGCTCAGCCCGGATGACCTGCCCCGCCTCCGCAAGCTGCCTTTCCTGGCGCGCGCCGGACGCGCGGTGCCGGCAACCACCCTGTGGCACGACACGCCGGACGGCGCCCTGGCTGCACGCGCGTTGTCGCTTTCGGAACAGCGCGGCCATTGGCGGCTGGAAGCGCTGCGTCCCGCACCCGGTTGGCCCTGGCCGCCCGGCAGCCCGGCCCCGCTCATCGCAGAGGGCGCAAGCCCGGCCAGCCTGGACCATTCTTTGGGCGGTGCCCTTGCTCCCGTCGCGGCGCTGCACGCGCGCCGCATGGAGTTCGTGCTGCGCCCGCCGGTCCCCAACGGTGCCGCCCCTGATCCAGCGCCCGATGCGGCGCCGGAAGCCGAGCCGGTGCGGGTCGTCGTGCTGGACGGACGGGCGCGCGGCGTCGCGGCGGAGCAGCCGGCCTGCCGCATGGTGCTGCGC
>CAXUIQ010000303.1:4678-5299 GCA_964250815.1 uncultured Acetobacteraceae bacterium | reverse complement strand
GTCCAACGGTCCGCTATGCCGCGTAATCCAAGTTCACCCCGGCCGGATCAATAAATGACTCATCCGTTCCCCACAGACCGCCGCGTCTGTGGTCGTCGTTCCTCGTCAATGTGGCGCTCCAGGACCGCCGCGCTGCTTGCCAGTTGCTGCATCCCGAGTGTGGCCGCTTTCGCGCAGAACTGTCCGCCTCCGCCGTCATATGGCCTGGCGACCAACCTCGCCACCATCAAGGTCGGGCAATACTGGATTTACGAGCAGACCGGCACGCTGGCGTTGCCGGCCACGACGGCGCCTGCTGACGGAACGTCTGGCGCCGCGACGACTGGCGCCGCGGCCCCTGTCGGGGGGGCGGCGGCGCCCCGCTATCCGGGGGCGCCGCCCCCCACAAGTTCAGACGGATTGGTGGCCAAACTACGGCGTCGGCGGTGGCTCGGTTGCAATACCCGCCGCAGCCGCGACCTCGGCGGCAAAATCGCCCCCGGTCGGCTTGTCGATGCCCTCGCCCAACTGGAAGCGGGCGAAGCCGGACAGCGTGGCGCCAGCCTTCTTCACCACGGCGCGCACCCGGCTCTCGCCGTCATGCACCCAGACCTGCTCCAGCAACCCGACCTCTTCGTAGTA
>CAXUIQ010000303.1:0-4668 GCA_964250815.1 uncultured Acetobacteraceae bacterium | reverse complement strand
GGCCCCGGCCGGCGCCTGCGGCGGCACGGGGGGGCGCGGCCCCGCCGGGCGCCGCGCCCCGTGGGGGGGGGCGGGCGGCGCCCTCGGGGGCGGCTCCTTCCGGCCCGATCCCGCTGAGCGGGACCTTCGTGGAAACCGTCCAGATGCGGATGTTCCAGGGGCAGCCCACGCTGGCGCTCGTCGTGGTGCAGAACCTGACGGCGAACGGCGTGTCGATCTACGGGTCCAATCCCGCGCCGGAGCAGATCTTCTATGTCCAGCAGGATCCGGCGACGAACGACCTGCTGGTGGTCGGCGACAACGCGGGTCCCGGCGGAACCGACGAGGCGGCCATCACGCCCGCGGAATTCTATCCGGGCTCATGGTCCACGAGCACGGCCTACGACAAGGTTCTGTCGTTCCCATCGGGCAACCAGACGGGCGTGTACCTGAACGTGACGGGAACGCAGACCGTCGCGACCCGGATAGGCAACTTCGATGCCTGGGTCGCCCCGAACGGCGCCACCACCGCCACCGGCGGCGTGCTGGACACCGGCATCGACTACTGGACGCCCCAACTCGGCGCCCCCGTCGCGTTCTCGACCGTGACCAACCTGCCGGACGGCTCGGTCCGCACCCTGAACGCCACGCTGATCAAGTCGAGCGAGGTGCCGTCCTTGTATCCCGTGGTGGCGGACAACCTGAACCACCCGCGCGGCCTGGCGTTCGGCCCCTACGGCGGGCTGTGGCTCACCGAGGCCGGCGTCGGCGGGACCGGGCCGTGCATCCCGTTCATGGGCACCACCAACTGCTTCGGCAACTCAGGCCGGGTCTCGGTCGTCGCGGCGGGCAAGAACCCCACGGTCACGGACACGCTGGCTTCGCTGGCGACGCCGCTTGTCGATCAGGCGACCGGGCCGAACGGCATCACCTTCGCCAACGGCAAGCCGCACGTCATCATCGGCAATGGCGGCCCTCAGGAGGCGACCAACGTCCTGGGACCGCTTGAAAGCCAGATGGGCGTGCTCTTGTCCCTGGGCGTGAGCAGCTCCGGCGTGGACGTCAAGACGGTCGCTTCCGTGGCCAACTACGAGTACGCAAACGATCCTGACCACCGGCCCAACCCCGACGGCACCCTGACGCCGGAAAGCAACCCCTACGGCGTGACCAGTATCGGCGAGGATGCCTACGTCGCGGACGCCGGCGCGCACACCGTCCTCAAGGTGACGCCAACGGGCGACATCTCGGTGGTCGGCATCATCCCGCCGCAGATGGTGGACCAGCCCGCTTATCCCGGCGGACCTGTTCCGACCCTTGAGGACTCGGTGCCGACCGGGATCACGCCGGGACCGTATGGCCAAGGCCTCCTGGTCGCCGACTACACAGGCTATCCCTACGTCCCTGGGACGGCGAACATCTGGCAGGTGCAGGAAGGGCAGGCCCCGAAGGTGTTCGCGTCCGGCTTCACCAACCTGATCGGCCTGTCGCCGGCACCCGACGGCGGCGTCTATGCGTTGGAGATGGCCAGCAACGGGGCGTTGTCCGGAGACCCCGGCGGCTCGGTGATCCACGTCTCCCCCCAGGGCGTGCAGAACGTCATCGCCTGCCAGGGCCTGATCCAGCCCACGGGCATCGCGACCAGCCCCTATGGCGACGTTTACGTTTCGAACTATGGCGTCACCCCCGGTTACGGGCAGGTGGTGAAGGTCATCTCGGGGCACTGAACCCCGCAGCAGCCGGCCGGTCTTCGGGGTGGAAGCCTCGATGCCCGGAGATCCTGCGGGATAGGCATATCCCGCAGAATCAGGCGGCTAAGTACCATTCTACGGAGTGTGTTCTCGGAGAAAGCGGAGCTTTGCTCCACGCGCGGCAGATGAGACGATGTATTTCCAGCCGCTCCTGAGCGGGCATTCGTGGCGCCGGGCATGCTGCGCCGGGTTCGCGGCCATGCGCCAGACAGTCAGCGCTGCGTTCGATGGTCAGGCCGCAGGCACCGAGTCCTGCCTGATGCCGGTTGCGGCCGAGCTTGGGCCTTGGTCTCCGACACTGCGCCGCTGGCGTGCGGCCGGGGACAGAGCCACGCCATGCTTCCGAACTGCTCAGCCGCCAGCAACGAACCCGTGGCGTTTTCCGCGGCCGGGCTGGCGTCGGCCCACGCAAGAACGCCGAGGTCCGCCTTATTGTCGGTCAACCAGGCGTGCTGGCGGCGGATGGTTGAAATCCACCTCAGCACCGTGCACAAACGAACAACGTTCCAGCGTCAAGCCTTCATGCCGGGCCGGGCGTATGACAAGATGGGCGGCGGCACCCAGGGCCATCCGCCGACGTCGCGGCGCCCAGTGCGGCTGATCGAGGAGGGCCAGACAGGATGGCGCCATTGCGGAAGTGCATCGCGACTGTTGCGTTGAGCGGCAGCCTGGCGGAGAAGCTGGAAGCCGCCGCCGCGGTCGGCTTCGACGGCGTGGAGGTCATGGAGGCGGACCTGCTGTCCTTCGACGGCTCCCCCGCCGACGTGCGGCGCATCGCGGACAGCCTGGGGCTCGGCATCGACCTGTATCAGCCGTTCCGCGACTTCGAGGCGATGCCGGACGCCGCCCGCGCCCGCAACCTGGACCGCGCCGAGCGCAAGTTCGACGTGATGCAGGCGCTGGGCGCCGAGATGATGCTGGTGTGCAGCAACACCCAGCCCGCGGCGCTGGACGACGACGCCCGCGCCGCCGCCGACTTGCGCGAGATGGCGGAGCGCGCCGCCCGCCGTGGCCTGCGCATCGGGTTCGAGGCCCTGTCCTGGGGCCGCCACATCCGCACCTGGGGCCATGCCTGGCGCATCGTGCAGGCCGCCGCCCACCCGGCGCTGGGGCTGATCGTGGACAGCTTCCACACGTTGGCGCTGGGCGACGACCCTGCCGGGCTGGCGGCGGTGCCCGGCGACCGCATCTTCTTCGTGCAGTTGGCCGACGCGCCCCGCTTGCAGATGGACGTGCTGAGCTGGAGCCGGCATTTCCGCAACTTTCCCGGCCAGGGCGGCCTGGACGTGACCGGCTTCGCGCGCGCCGTGCTGGCGTCGGGCTACGCCGGGCCGTTGTCGCTGGAGGTGTTCAACGACGACTTCCGCTCGGCGCCCGCCCGGCTGAACGCCCGCGACGGGCTGCGCTCGCTGATCCTGACAGAAGCTGAGGCAGGCGGAGGAGCCAGCCTGCCTCCGGTCCCGGCGCTGGGCGGCATCGAGTTCTTGGAGTTCGCGGTGGACGGGGTGGCAGGCGCGGACCTGGCGGCCTTCCTGGGCAGCCTCGGCTTCCGCCACGCCGGGCGGCACCGGTCCAAGGCGGCCGATCTTTACCGGCAGGGCGGGATCAACATGGTATTGAACGGCGAGCAGGACAGTGCCGCCGCCGAGCACTTCCAGCAGCACGGCCCGTCTGTCTGCGCGATGGCGCTGCGGGTGGACGACGTGGCGGGCGCGCTGACCCGGGCCGAGGCCCTGCTGTGCCCGCGCTGGCAGGAGCGGGTGGGCGAGGGCGAGCGCGACATCCCCGCCGTGCGCGCGCCGGACGGAACACTGGTGTACTTGGTAGGGATGGAGCCGGGCCAGCCGTCCTGGGACGAAGACTTCGATCTGCTGCCCTGCGCGGACGGCGCCGCCGGTCTGGCCGGCATCGACCACGTGGTGCAGGCGCTGCCGGCCGGGCGCATGGACGGGTTCGTGCTGTTCTGGCGCGCGCTGTTCGACCTGCTGCCGCAGCCGCAACTGGAAACGCCGGACCCCTACGGCTTGGTGCTCAGCCGCGCCTTGGTCAGCCCCGGCGGCCGGGTGCGACTGGCACTGAACGCTTCGGACAGCCGGGGCACGGCGACGGGCCGGTTCGTATCGACCTTCGCCGGCGCTGGCGTGCACCACGTCGCGCTGTCCACGCCGGACATCGTGCGCGCGGCTTCGGCGCTGGAGGCATTGGGCGCCCCGGTGCTGCCGATGCCGGAGAACTACTACGACGACCTGGCCGCCCGCTGGGGCCTGGACGACGCGGCGCTGGCGGAGTTGCAGCGCCATGGCCTCTTGTATGACGATGACGGCGCCGGCCGGTTCTGGCATCTGTACACCGATGCCTTCCACGAGCGGTTCTTCTTCGAAGTCGTGCAGCGCGCCGACGGCTACGCCGGGTTCGGCGCGGCCAACACCCCCGTGCGCGCGGCGGCCCAGGCCCGTCAGCACCCGGCGGGCACCTTGCTGATGTAGCCTGCGACCAAGGATTCCCAGCCAATGACGCTTTATGACGAGTCCATGCCATCGACCAAGCCCGCCCCCCGCCTGCTTTCGCGCCGGACGGCGCCGGCATGATCACCGGCCGCACCACGGTGGTCGCGCACATCGGCTGGCCGACCGAGTCGTTCAAGGCGCCGATGATCTACAATCCTTGGTTCGAGGCGCGGGGCATCGACGCCGTCGTGGTGCCGCTGGGCGTCGAGGCCGCCGACTTCCCCGGCCTGTTCCGTCCGCTGTTCCAGATCCGCAACATGCACGGCGCCCTCGTCACCATGCCGCACAAGGTCACGACGGCCGGGCTGGTGGACGAGGTGACGACGACGGCGCAGATCGCAGGCAGTTGCAACGCGGTGCTGCGCCAGCCGGACGGGTCATTGCTGGGCGACATGTTCGACGGTGCGGGTTTCGTGCGCGGCGTCGAAAGCAAG
>CAXUIQ010000302.1:0-5306 GCA_964250815.1 uncultured Acetobacteraceae bacterium | reverse complement strand
TGCGGATGCACCCGGCCCACCGTGCTGACCCGGCGCTCCAGCGGGTCGGACGTGGAGCTTTGGAAACTGACCGGGCTGGTCTCGGTCATGCCGTAGCAGATCGTGATTTCCCGCAGGTTCATGCGCTCCACGGCGCGGCGCATGACTTCGATGGGGCAGGGCGAGCCTGCCATGATGCCGGTGCGCAGGCTGCCGAGGTCGAAGCGGTCGAACTCCGGGTGCTCAAGCTCGGCGATGAACATGGTGGGCACGCCGTGCAGGCCGGTGCAGCGCTCGTCGGCCACCGTTCGCAGCACGTCGAGCGGATCGAAGCCCGGCCCGGGATAGACCATGGCGGCCCCGTGCGTGGTGCAGGCGAGGTTGCCCAGCACCATGCCGAAGCAATGGTAGAGCGGCACCGGGATGCACAGCCGGTCCGCTTCCGTGAGGCGCATGGCCTCGCCGATGAAGAAGCCGTTGTTCAGGATGTTGTGGTGGGTGAGCGTCGCGCCCTTGGGTGCGCCGGTGGTGCCGCTGGTGAACTGGATGTTGATGGGGTCGTCGAACTGGAGCGTCGGCTGCAGCCGGGCCAGCGCCGCCCGGTGCGCGTCGGTCGCGAGGCCCGGCACGTCGTCGAACGGCAGGCAGCCGGGCGCGGCCCCGCCGATCTGGATCACCGTCCGCAGCGCCGGCAGCCGGGCACTGAAGAGTTCGCCCGGCGCCGATCCCGCAAGCTCCGGCACGACCTGGCCCAGCATGGCCAGGTAGTCGCTGCCCTTGAACCGCGTCGCCGTGACCAGCGCCTTGCAGCCCACGGCGCCGAGGGCGAACTCCAGCTCCGACACGCGGTAGGCCGGGTTCACGTTGACCAGGACGATGCCGGCCTTGGCCGTGGCGAACTGCACGACCACCCATTCGGCGTTGTTCAGCGACCAGATGCCCAGCCGGTCGCCGCGCTCCAGCCCCAGCGCCAGCAGCCCGGCGGCGAACGCCTCCGCCCGCCGCGCCAGCTCGGCGTAGGTCCAGCGCACGCCCTGGCTGCGCACGACCAGCGCCGGGCTGTCCGGGACGCGCGCCGCGGTGCGGTCGAGGTTCTGGCCCAGCGTCTCGCCCAGCAGCGGCACGTTCCGTGCGCCGTGGACGTAGCTGATGCCTGTGGTCATGCGGCGCTCCTGGCCTATATTCGGCTTGAACACAAAAGGAATCCCCTCGTGTCCGCAAGCCTGCCCAACCGACTGCCCGGCTTGAATTTCGACCTGGGCGAAGCGGCCGACATGCTGCGCGGCTCGGTCGAGACGTTCGCGGCGGACGAGATCGCGCCGCGCGCCGCGGAGATCGACCGCTCCAACGACTTCCCGGCCGACCTGTGGCGCAAGATGGGCGACCTGGGCGTGCTCGGCATCACGGTGGAAGACGAGTACGGCGGCGCCGGCATGGGCTACCTGGAGCATTGCGTGGCGATGGAGGAGATCAGCCGCGCCAGCGCCTCCGTGGGCCTGAGCTACGGCGCGCACAGCAACCTGTGCGTGAACCAGATCCGCAAGAACGGCAGCGAGGCGCAGAAGCGGCGCTACCTGCCTGGCCTGGTCAGCGGGGCGCAGGTGGGGGCGCTCGCGATGAGCGAGCCGGGCGCCGGGTCGGACGTGGTGTCCATGCGGCTGCGCGCGGACAAGCGGGGCGGCCGCTACGTGCTGAACGGCACCAAGATGTGGATCACCAACGGGCCGGAGGCGGACGTGCTGGTGGTGTATGCCAAGACCGACCCGGCCGCCGGGCCGCGCGGCATCACCGCGTTCCTGATCGAGCGCGGGATGCCGGGCTTCTCCTGCGCGCAGAAGCTCGACAAGCTCGGCATGCGCGGCAGCAACACCGGGGAGCTGGTGTTCCAGGACTGCGAGGTGCCGGAGGAGAACGTGATGGGCGGCGTGGGCCGCGGCGTGAACGTCTTGATGTCCGGCCTCGACTACGAGCGCGCGGTGCTGGCGGCGGGTCCGCTCGGCATCATGCAGGCGTGCATGGACGTGGTGCTGCCGTATATCCACGAGCGCAAGCAGTTCGGCCAGGCCATCGGCGAGTTCCAGCTCATGCAGGGCAAGATCGCCGACATGTACACGACGCTGAACGCGGCCCGGGCCTATGTGTACTCGGTGGCGAAGGCCTGCGACCGGGGCGAGACGACGCGCAAGGACGCGGCCGGGGCGATCCTGTATGCGGCGGAGCGGGCGACCTGGATGGCGCTGGAGGCGATCCAGGTGCTGGGGGGGAACGGGTATATCAACGACTACCCGACGGGGCGGCTGCTGCGGGACGCGAAGCTGTACGAGATTGGGGCGGGGACGAGCGAAATCCGGCGGATGCTGATTGGGCGGGAGCTGTTTCGGGAGAGTGCCTGAAGGGCCATGCCGACCGTCAGCTTCACGACAGCCTCCAGAGCCACCCGAGCGAGGGGTTTGCACAAAGACAATGGTGCCTATCGGCTATATGTATAAGGCAGTTGCCCGGAGACCGGATTGGGTCACGGCGAGCAACGTTGAGGATTTGTATTGCGTAAGTGGCCATGGCTCGAAAGATTTCGCTGATTACATTGGTCGCTGGAAACACAATGGCTATTGGCTATTTGACAATTCTGGTAAGATGAAGGAGATTGCCATAGAAGAGAGCATCGACATGTCTGACATGACCCTCTTCTATTATGAGGCGTTCGAAAATCAATTCGATGAGTACACAAAGGATTGGTCCAAATTCGAACCTGAGCCTCCCTTTCCGACCCATGTCGAGGTGCCGGATTCTGCCCATATCGAAGGCTTCGATGTCACGACATTCTCTTTAGGCAACAGCCCTGAATGTTCGCCGCTCTGCTGTAATAGCTTGGCAGGAAGCATCGCGGTCAACCGGCACTGCCTTTTCGAAACCTTCGACCAAGCGAAAGCGGCGCTGGAAGCGGGGAAGTTCGACGCTTGCGAACCAGGGCCGTTCCGCATCATCGCTGTCTTCACGCTCGGCTGAGACAAAGGGTTGAAACCCCTCCGATCCAGCGCCGCGCAACTCCTGGCCGACCTCGCCACCCGCGCCGCCGCTCGCGCGCCCGGCATCCCTCCCGCTGCCAGGAGCAAGCTGCTGGCCGTGGACTTCGGTTCCCCCACCGGCCGGATCGCCCCGGCCACGCTCTGGGGCATCGCCTGCGCCGCGCCGCAGAACCGCGACTTCGCCTTGTGCGCCGATCCGAGGTTCCTGGCCGCCGCCGCGCGCATCGCGCCCCCGCTCGTGCGGCTGAACAGCAACGCGGGCGTCGGCAGCACCGGCTCCGACTACTGGAGCGACGCGATCTTCGCGGGCGGGGTGGATGCGCCGAATTGGCGCGTCCTCGATAACTTCACCCGCAACGCGGCGCAGTTCATCGGCCCGGACTGCCGCTTGATCGTCGGCGTCAGGCTGGACGGGCGCAACCCCTCCGACTACGCCGCCATGTGCGCCCAGGTCGTGCGGCGGCTGAAGGAGGCCGGCCTCGAACCCTGGGGGATCGAGGTCGGCAACGAGAACGACGCCCTGGCGATCGACCGCTATTGCGACCTGTTCAACGCAGCCGCAGGCGCCGTCCACGCGGTCGATCCAGCCATCTGTATGATCGGCCCGGTGGACAGCAGGTGCGACGGCGTCCGGCTGGCCGCGTTCGCCCGGCGGTGCGGGGACAGGATCGGCGCCGTGTGCTTCCACTCCTACCGCTACGGGATGAAGGGCGGGGAGGTGCTGACGGACGCGCAGTTGTTCGGCACGCGCTCCGCCGACGACATGCGGACCGCCCGCGCCGCGCTGGCCGGCACCGCCGCCGCCGACGCGCCGATCTTCATCGGGGAGTACAACATAGATTGGGACGCCGCCAACGAGGTCCGCCAGCAGCAGCCGGTCGGCGCGGTGTTCGCCGCCTACTTCATGCTCACGGCATTCCAGACCGGCCTGGGCCTCGACATGGGCGCCCTCTGGGAAATGTTCGGCGACGGGCAGTACGGCGCGATCCGCGAGGACTACAGCATCGGCCCGCAGGGTCGGCTGCTGTGCAAGGCGGCGGCGGTCATGGGCGGGGCGGAGGTCTCCGCGAAGCTTGCGGGCACCGACGCCCTGGCCCTCGCCGTCATCAACGGCGACAGGGCCGGTGCGATGATCGTGAACCACGGCGCTTCGCCGCTGTCAGGACCGGTCGCGCTGGGCCGAATGCCCGACCGCGCCGAGACGATCAACCGCTGGGAGATGAGCGGCGCCAGCCCCGGCGTGCCTGCCACGATCAGGGTCCGGGACGGCATGACGGACACCCTCACCGTGCCGGCGATGAGCGTGGTGATCCTGCATAGCTGATCGTTGCGGGCGCCAAGCGCCAGGCCTCGGCCGTCAGTCCGTCGCCCGCGCCGCCGCCACCGCCCCCTGCAAGTCGCCCAGCTCGATCAGCCCGGCGAACACCTTCTTGCCGACGATCAGCGCCGGCGTCCCCTGCACCCCGATCTGCTGGGCCAACGCGATGTTGGCATCCAGCCGCGCCTTGATCGCCGGGTCGTCCATGTCGCGCAGCAGTTGCCCGCCATCCAGCCCCAGCCGTTCCGCCGTCGCGCGCAGCGTGTCGCGCGTGGGCGGGGCGGAGTCGTGCATCACCGCATCCTGCATCTTGAAATAGCCGCCCTGGCGCTGCGCGGCCAGCAGTGCCCGGCCCTCCAACTGGCTGGCGGGACCCAGGATCGGCAGATCCTTGAACACGATCCGCACGTTGGGGTCGGCGCGCAGCAGTGCCGCGTGGGTGGGCATCATGCGGCGGCAATACGGGCAGCGCGTGTCGTAGAACTCGACCACGGTGACGTTGGCCATCGGGTTGCCCAGCACCGGGTCGGCCGGGTCCACGAGGCTGCCCGCAAGCCTTGCCAGGGTGTCCTGGGTGGCCGTTTCCTCGCGCCGCGCCTCGTCCGCCTGCAACGCCCGCAGAGCTTCCCGCAGGATCGACGGGTCGCTGCGCAGCGCGTCCCGCAGCACGCCGACGACTTCGGAGCGTTGGGCGGGCGTGAGGCTTTGGCCGGCGGCCGGGGTGGCGAGCAGCAGGGCGAGCACGGCGGAAAGGGCTGGGCGCATCCGGTTGATCCTTGAAGAAGGGGCGCCGCCGCCCGTTCGGCACGGCGCGTCCTCCCATAGCACTGGTTGCCGGTGCGGGCGAAGGCAGCTATGGCACGTCGCTCAGAATGCGAAAGGATTGCCCGTTGGGACACCGCAGGAGGGAGGCCGCGGCGCCCGGATGCGCCGGGGCCGGCGCGCGCCGCAAGGGGGCGCGGCGCCGTGCGGCGGTCCTGCTC
>CAXUIQ010000301.1:4571-5311 GCA_964250815.1 uncultured Acetobacteraceae bacterium | reverse complement strand
GTCCAGTGCGCCGCCCGGACCGCGCCGGACGCGAACACCCGGCGGTCGAAGGCGCGGTGCGTCAGCGCGATCTGCTCGCTGCCTGCGGCGAACAGCAGCGTGTGCTCGCCCACGACCTGCCCGCCGCGCAGCGCCGCGAAGCCGATGGCGCCGGCGGGGCGCGGGCCGGTGTGGCCGTCACGCCCGCTCACCATCACGTCCTCAAGCCGCACGCCGCGGCCCCGCGCCACGGCCCGGCCCAGGCCGATGGCGGTGCCGGAGGGGGCGTCCACCTTCTGCCGGTGGTGCATCTCGACGATCTCCGCGTCGTAGGCTTCGGCCGGCAGGGCGGCGGCGATCTGCTCGGCGAGCGCCAGCACCAGGTTCACGCCGGGCGCGAAGTTGGCGGCATAGACGACGGGGATGCTGGCCGCGGCCTCCGCCACCGCGGCCTCGTCCGCGGCGGACAGGCCGGAGGTGCCCAGCACCCAGGCGGCGCCGGACCGCGCCATGGCGGCGGCGTGCGGCTGCGCGGCCGAGGCACGGGTGAAGTCGATCACCGCGTCCGACTGCGCGGCAAGCGCCGCAATGTCCGGCAGCCCGGCGCCGCCCGGCGGCGGCGTGCGGGGCGGGCCGGGCCGGGGCCGACGACCCCCTGCCGACGCCCTGGAACGGCATGGACGTCGGCGGCCTGAGTCCGGCGGGGGCGGCCAAGGCCGACGCCGCGACGTGGACGCTGACCGGCGGCGGGGGCAGCCTGT
>CAXUIQ010000301.1:0-4561 GCA_964250815.1 uncultured Acetobacteraceae bacterium | reverse complement strand
CAGCAGGCCCATCCGCCCACCCAGTCCCGCCACTCCGATGCGCATGGCGTGTTTCCCGATGCGTTGCGCCCCAGCATCCCCCGCGCACCCAGGGCGCGCGGGGAAAACCCGGCCAAAGCTTATGCCGCGTTCTTCAAAGCCAGGCTCTGATAGACCGCCGTTTCGAAATCGATGTAGCCACCGACGGAGGCGGGATCGGCGAACGGGAGGATCTGCGTCGCCCAGAACCCGCCGATGCCGTTCTGCCGATCGATCCAGTAGAACAGGTTGGCGAGCCCGGCCCATGCGAGCGCCCCCGCGGGACGCCCGGTCGGCGCTTCCACGTCGTTGACCATGAACGTCAAGGCCCAGGACTTGGGCTGCCCCGGGAAAAACTCCGCGTCATTGGACAGCGAGGGGATCACGCCGGGCAAGCCCTTGATCTTCAAGTCGCCAAGGCCGTTCTTCTCGGCCATGAGGACGGTCTCCCGTTTCAGCACGCGGCCGCCCTCGCCGGCGCCGTCGTTCAGCCACATGCGGATGAAGCGGCAATAGTCGCCGACCGTCGAGTAAAGGCCGTGGCCGCCCATGTGGACCTCCGGCTCCGGCGGCAGCTCGAAGTCATGGAGCGGCGTCAGGCTGCCGTCGGCCTCGCGTTGGTGGGTGCGCGCCATGCGGGACCGCATGGAGGGCGTCAGGGTGAAGGCCGTGTCCGCCATGCCAAGGGGGGCGAAGATCCGCTCCTGCATGACCTCGCCCAGCCGCTTGCCGGCGACGCCTTCCACCACCTGGCCCGCCCAGTCGATGTTGGAGCCGTACTCCCAGGCCTCGCCGGGGTCGAACAGCAGCGGCGTGTTGAGCGCCGCCTTGGACGCGGTGGCGACGCCCGGCTGGCCGTGCTCCTGCGTCAGGCGAAGATAGTTCTCGTTGAAGATGTCGTAGCCCAGCCCGGCGGTGTGCAGCAGCAGCATGCGGGTTGTGATGTCGCGCTTGGGCGCGCGGAGCTTCGGCTTGCCATCGGCGTCGAACCCGTCCAAGACCTGCAGCTTGCCGATGTCCGGCGCGTAGGTCTTGGCGGGCGCGTCGAGATCGACACGGCCCTCCTCGGCCAGTTGCAGGACGGCGGTGCCGGTGACCGCCTTCGTGGTGGACCAGATCGCGAAAACAGTGTCCGCCGTCATGTCGGCATCCTGGCCGAGCACGCGCTTGCCTGCGGCGCCCTCGTAGGTGATGCCGTTCCGGTCGGTGGCCATCGCCACCACGCCGGGAACCCGTGGGTCCCCCGACACGGCCTCCTGCAGGATCGCGTCGCATGGCGCCTTGATGTTCGTGTTCATTGCCGTTCCCCCATCTTTCTTCCGCGAGACGACTGCCCTTCGCAGAAGCTTTGCAGGGCCGGCCCGTCATGCGGTCAAGTCCTGTAATCCCATCTCCGGGCGGCGGGAAGCTTGGCCGGCCAAAGCCGCTGTCGCCGTCGAGGCCCACGGTGCCGCCGTGCATGCTCGGCGGCGGGGCCGCGCAAGGTCACTTGGCCGCGGCCCGCTGCTCCAACACCGAACGGTAGAGCGCGACCGTGGTCCGCGCGATGGCGTCCCAGCTGAAGTGTGCAACCGCCCGTTCGCACCCGGCCTTGGCGAAGCGCGCGCGCAGGGCGGGGTCACGCGCCAGCCTGTTGACCGCATCGGCCAGGCCCGCAGAGAACGCGGCAGGGTCGGCCGGTTCGAAGGTGCCGGGCACCAGGCCAGGATCGACCAGAAACCCGGTCTCGTTCGGCACCACAACTTCGGGGATGCCGCCCACGGCGGAAGCGACGACGGCGGTCTCGCAGGCCATCGCCTCAAGGTTGATGATCCCGAACGGCTCGTAAACCGAGGGGCAGCAGAACACCGCGGCATTGGTGTAGAGCTGGATGGCCTCCGGGCGGGAGATCATTTCCCGGATCCAAACCACGCCCGGCCGCTGGGCTGCGACCTTGGCCACGCCCTCTTCCATTTCGCGGCCGATCTCCGGCGTGTCGGGGGCGCCGGCGCAGAGCACGATTTGCAGCGCCGGGTCGATGTGGGGAATGGCACGGACAAGGTGGATGATGCCCTTCTGCCGGGTGATGCGCCCGACGAACAGCAGGAAGGGCCGGCCCGGGTCGATGCCGTACTTGCTGAGCACGTCGGTGCCGGGCGTCGGCCGGTACTCCGCTGGGTCAATGCCGTTATGGATGACATGGACCCGCTCAGGCTTCACGTCGAACAGGCGGAGCACGTCCGCCTTGGTCTCGCGGGAGACTGCGATGATGGCGTCGGCCTGTTCGATGGCGGTGCGCTCCATCCAGACGCTGAGATGATAGGCGTTGCCGAGTTGCTCCTGCTTCCAGGGACGCAGCGGCTCCAGCGAGTGGATGGTCAGGACATAGGGAACGTCCCAGAGCTGGGACGCGATGGTGCCGCCAATATCGGTGTACCAGGTGTGGCAATGCACGAGCTGGGCATCAAGACGGTCCTTAGCCATCACCAACGAGCGCGCGAACGCATCAATGGCGCCCGTGAAGCGCGGGTCGCTGCCGGTTTTGGTCTCATCCCATTGCTTGTAGCCACGGACGACGAGCGCACCTTCGTCTAGGGCCTGGTCGCCGAATGCGCGGAC
Source organism: uncultured Acetobacteraceae bacterium (assembly GCA_964250815.1). GTDB lineage: Bacteria > Pseudomonadota > Alphaproteobacteria > Acetobacterales > Acetobacteraceae > CAHJXG01. Next base: position 1,945 of record CAXUIQ010000301.1, on the reverse strand, counting down.
CTCCACCTGTATGATCTTGGCCAGCGCCCGGCTGAGATACTCGACGTGCACTCCCGCCCCGCCATAGACGTAGGGCGGGAATTCCTTGCTGAACAGGGCGACCTTGGCGAGTTCAGGCTTGGGCAAGCTCGGCATGGACGAACCTCCTAAACGGCGCACCGTCAAATCCCAGGCATCTCAGCCCGGCAACCTCGACCAGCGGAAAAGCCTCCGAGGTGGCCGACAGCACCTGGAGCGGCGTCACGCCTGCAGCTTGTCGATCATCGGCTGCGTGATCAGGCAGACACCCCGGCTGGTGCGGCGGAAGCGGGCGGCGTCATGCTCGGCGTCCTCGCCGACCACCAAGCCCTCAGGAATGCGCACGCCGCGGTCGATGACGACGTTGCGCAGCCGCGCGGACCGGCCCACCGTGACGTAGGGCAGGATCACCGCCGCCTCTATGGAGGCCCGCGAATGGGTGTGCACGCCGGTGAACAGCAGGGAGCGGTGGATGGAGCTGCCGGACACGATGCAGCCGCCGGACACGAGGGAACTCACCGCCTGGCCGCGCCGGCCCGGCTCGTCGTGCACGAACTTGGCCGGCGGGGTGATCTCGGCATAGGTCCAGACCGGCCAGTCGCGGTCATACAGGTCGAGGCCGGGGGTGAAGTCGGTCAGGTCGATGTTGGCCTCCCAATACGCATCGACCGTGCCGACGTCGCGCCAGTAGGCCTCCGCCTCGGACGAGGAGCGCACGCAGGAGGCGGCGAAGCGGTGCGCTACCGCCTTGCCGTGCTTGACCAGGTAGGGGATCACGTCGCGGCCGAAGTCGTGGCCGCTTTGGGGGTCGGCGGCATCGCGGCGGAGCTGGTCCATGAGGAACTGCGTGTCGAACACGTATATGCCCATGCTGGCCAGCGCCTCGTCCGGGCTGCCGGGGATGCCGGGCGGGTCGGCGGGCTTCTCCAGGAAGGAGACAATGCGGTCGTCCTCGTCCACCCCCATGACGCCGAAGCCCGTCGCCTCCATCCGCGGCACCTCGATGCAGCCCACCGTCACGTCGGCGTTCTGCTCGACGTGCTGCTGCAGCATCGGCTCGTAGTCCATCTTGTAGATGTGGTCGCCGGCGAGCAGGACGATGAAGCGGGGCTCGTAGCTTTCGATGATGTCGATGTTCTGGTACACGGCGTCGGCCGTGCCGGAGTACCAGCCGGTTTCCGACACGCGCTGGCTGGCCGGCAGGATGTCGAAGCTCTCGTTGCGTTCCGGGCGGAAGAAGTTCCATCCGCGCTGCAGGTGGCGGATCAGGCTGTGCGCCTTGTACTGGGTGGCGACGCCGATGCGGCGGATGCCCGAGTTCAGCGCGTTGGATAGCGCGAAGTCGATGATCCGGCTCTTTCCGCCGAAGTACACCGCGGGCTTCGCGCGGATGTCGGTCATTTCCATCAAACGGCTGCCGCGCCCGCCGGCGAGCACGTAGGCCATGGCGCTGCGGGCGAGGGGCGCGTTCACCCCGGGGCTGGTGCGGATCATGCTTCCGTGTCCTCCAAAGCGCTCCCGGACGCCAGGCCGCCCAGCGCCGGCTCCAGCCGTGCCTGGGGCATGGCGTCCCAGATTTCGGTCGCGTATTCGGTGATCGTGCGGTCCGACGAGAACCAGGCGACGCCGGCGGTGTTGAGGATGCTGGCGCGCCACCATGCGGTTGGATCGATCCAGAGCTGTTTGACCGCCACTTGCTGGTCCAGGTAGCTTTGGAAGTCGGCGGCGATCATGAACGTGTCCCTTTCCAGGAGGTTGCGCACCAGCTCTTGGTAGCGACCGGGTTCGTTGGGAGAGAACACGCCGGACCTTATGGCGTCCAGCGCCTGTTGCAGCGCCGGGCAAGCCGCCACGTCGCCGTGCGCCGACAACCCCCGCTGCGTGCGGGCCAGCACCTGGTCGGCCGTCATGCCGAAGATGAAGATGT
>CAXUIQ010000300.1:0-5331 GCA_964250815.1 uncultured Acetobacteraceae bacterium | reverse complement strand
GGCCGGCATGTTGGACGGCGCCCCTGGGCCCGCGCCCTGCGCATCGCCGGCCATGGCGGGTTGGCGTGGGGGCGAGGCGTTCGGCGACGCAGGAGCCGCATCCGGGCCGGCGTGGGGCGCATCGCCGGCCGGAGCGGTCCCCGTCGCGGGCGCGTCCGGAAGCGTCGGAGGGGGAACGACGGAGGCAACCTGCCGGCCTGCCGCCGACCTGTCGGTTCCGCCACCCTGCACGCCCAGGGCAAGGCCGGCTGCGCCGCCCAGCCCAAGCAGGGCCAAGGCGCCAAGCCGCAGGGGCCAGGACTGCTTGCCGGCGGAGGCCGCCGGCCGTCGCGCGCCGGAGAGCGGCGGGACGGCCTCTCCGGCCCAGGCTGCCGGATCGTCGGGGACGGCAGGCGGCTCGTCCTCTTCCTCCAGGACCGGCGCGGCCAAGGTCAGGACCAAGCCAGCCGTCAACCGGGCGCGCAGCCGCGCGAACTCCTCGGCGTCCAGCAGGTTGAAGAATGCCCGCGTCCCGCAGAAGACAAGCTGCAAGTGCGCGGCGGAGCGGCCCGCGAGCTGGATGTAGCGGAGCGCCGAGGGCTTGAGGCCTTGGGCATCGCCGACCAGCAGCACGATGCGGTCGCACGCCGGGTCGAGCACGGTCAGCGCCTGGAAGCTTCGGCTGAGCACGTCGTCCGGCACGCTTCCTGACATGCTTCCTGGCACGCCCGGCGCTTGCCCGGCGGCGTGCGCCAACGGCGCGGCGGCCAGACGGCTCGGCAGCACGTCCGCCGCCCGAAGGAGCCGGATGCGCCGGCCGGACAGGCAGTCGGCCGCCAGGTCCAGCAGCACGCGCGCCGCGTCGCCCTCCGCAACCACGGCCGCGTCGCCGCCGCGGAGGACCCGGTCCAACAAGAGGCGGAGTGCGTCCGGCTGGTTGACCGGCTTGGCTGCGCTCGACATGTACATGGTACTTCCTGCCTTCGCTGCGTTCTTGCCACTTGCGGTATAAAGGGGCCGGAGCGCGCCAAGTCCAGTGCGCGGCCCTGCCGACACCGGCTGCGCCGCAAGGGGCCGGACGATGCCACGCGCCCGCCGCGACGCCGCGCTGTGCCTGCCCTGCAACAACCGAGGGGAAATGCATGGGCTGTCCGCCGCTTGCGCGAACAAGGGGCCGCCCATCGGTGTAATGACGGCACACATGCGGCTGCCACACCGGCCGGACCACTGTTGAGGAGAGGGTACATGCCGCTGCGCGGGACCTTGCTGACGGCGACCCTGCTGGCCGCGCCCTTGCTGGCGCCGACGGCCGCCCGGGCGCAGCCCATCGACGGGGTGTACGTGGGCGTCGGCGCCGGCGTGAACTTCCTACAGGATGAGCGGGCGCGGTTCGGCGGCGTCGCCGGGTCCAGCGTCGGCCTGGCCGGCGCGCGGCTGCGGTTCGACACCGGGCTCCGCGCCCTGGCCAGCGTGGGCTACGGCTTCGGCAACGGGCTGCGGCTTGAGGTCGAGGGCGACTACTTCCGCAACAGCCTGTCCCGCGCCGCGGAGGCCACATCGGGCAGCGCGGCCAACCGGTTCGCCGGCCTGCCGGTCTCGGTTCGTGGCAACGAGGAGAAGTATGGCGGGTTCGTCAACGCGCTGTTCGACCTCAACCCCAACCTGCTCGGCTTGGGCGCGCTGCCTTTGGCCATCACGCCCTATTTCGGCGCCGGGGTGGGCTACCTGCAATCGCACAACCAGGACGTGAGCATTTCCAGCCCCGGGCAGTTCCTGATCCGCAGCACCGGCAGCGGCGGCAACTTGGCTTACCAGGGCATCTTGGGGCTGGCGTTCCCGATCGACGTGGTTCCCGGCCTGGCCGTCACCTTCGAGTACCGCTTCACCGGCGTCGCCGCGAACCGCGTGTCCCAGGGGCAGTACTTCGCGCCGAACATCGCCAGCCGCGCACGGATCACGGAGCGCGACGACCTCAACCACAGCGTCATGGCCGTGGCCCTCCGCTATGCGTTCAACTACCCGCCGCCGCCCTCGCCGGTGCCGGTCGCCCCTCCCTCCACCGCGGCGCAGCCCGCGCGCACCTACCTCGTGTTCTTCGACTGGGACCGCGCCGACCTCACCGACCGGGCGCGCCAGATCGTGGCGGAGGCCGCCGCCGCCTCCACCCGCGTGCAGGCCACCCGCATCGAGGTGCAGGGCAACGCCGACCGCAGCGGCACGCCGGCCTACAACCGGGGCCTGTCGCTGCGCCGCGCACGCGCCGTCGCGTCCGAGCTGGTCCGCCTCGGCGTGCCGCAGTCCGAGATCGCGGTGCAGGGCTTCGGCGACACCCGCCCGCTGGTGCCCACGGCGGCCGGGGTGCGCGAGCCGCAGAACCGCCGCGTCGAGATCATCCTTCGGTAAGCAGGCGCACGGCGCGAAGGCCCGGCGGCGCAGCAAGGGCCGCGCGTCGTGCCGGCGGCTTGCCGTCCGGTGCGTTCGGTCCGGCAAAGCCCTGGTGCGGGCGTGCCGGCGGGCCTATGTCCACTGCTGGACCGAACCGGAGCAACCGCAGTGCGCCTGCGCCTTCTCGCCGCCCTCCTTGCCTTGAGCGCCCTGAGCCTGCCGGCGCTCGCCGCCGACCCCGTGCCGCTCGCCGCCCACCGCGCGCTGTACCGCCTCAAGATGGACAGCGCCCGCGGCGACGTGCAGGCCGCCACCGGCACCATGGCCTACGAGATCACCGACGCCTGCGACGGCTGGGCCACCCGGCAGCGCCTGTCGCTCAACATCACCAACAACGACGGCCAGGAGATCGAGCTGGTGTCGGACTACGCGACATGGGAAAGCAAGGACGGCCTGTCCATGCGCTTCCGCATGCGGCAGACCACCGACACCGCGGTGACGGAGCAGGTCGAGGGCGACGCCTCCCTCGACAAGCCCGGCGGTCCCGGCACCATCCGCTACAGCGTGCCGGAGGAGCGCACCATGCCGATCCCGCCCGGCACCGTGTTCCCGATGGCCCACACCGCCGCCATCATCGCCGCCGCCGAGGCCGGCAAGCGCTTCATCGCGCTGCCGATCTTCGACGGCACTGGCGACAAGGGCACCCAGGACAGCTCGGTCGCGATCACCAGTTGGAACCCGAAGCCGACGGGATCGCCGTATCCGGACCTGGCCGCGCTCCCGAGCGGGCGGGTGCACATCGCCTTCTTCGACCGCAGCAAGCCCGCGAGCGACGCGAAGCCCGCGGGCAGCCCGGATTACGAGGTCGGCATGAAGTACTGGGCCAACGGGGTCGCGGACGACCTCCTCATGGATTTCACCGACTTCGTCATGCAGGGCAAGCTGAGCGAGTTCTCGATCCCCGAGCCGCATTGCTGACACGCTCCGCGCCCGGGCGCGCCGTCGTCACCGGGGCGACGGGCGGCCTGGGATATGAGACGGCTGCGGGCCTCGCGCGCGCCGGGGCGCATGTCGTGCTCGCCGCACGCGACGCCGCGAAGGGGCAGGCGGCGCTGGTTCGGCTGCGGCGGGAGGTGCCCGGCGCTTCCGCCGGGTTCGAGATGCTGGACCTGGCCAGCCTTGCCTCCGTCGAGGCGTTTGCCGGGCGGATGCTGGCGGCGGACGCGGCGCTCGATACCCTGGTCAACAACGCCGGCGTGATGGCGCCCCCCGTCCGGCGCACCACCGCGGACGGGTTCGAGTTGCAGCTCGGCGTCAACTACCTCGGCCATTTCGCGCTGACCGCCCGGCTGATGCCGGCGCTGCTGCGGGCGCAGGCGGGCGCGCGCGTGGTGCAGGTCAGCAGCGTCGCGCACCGCCGGGGCCGCATCGCATGGGACGACCTGCAAGGCGAGCGGCGCTATGATGCGTGGGCGGCCTACAGCCAGAGCAAGCTCGCGATGCTGATGTTCGCGCTGGAACTGGCCCGGCGCGCCAAGGCGCAGGGCTGGCCGCTGGTGAGCGTCGCGGCGCATCCGGGCTGGGCGGCGACGGAACTGATTGCCAACGGCCCCGGCGGCGGCGCGCCAGGGGTGAAGGGCCGCCTGCTGGACGCGGGGTTCCGGCTGTTCGCGCAGTCGGCCGCGGATGGGGCGCTGCCGCTGGTCCATGCCGCAGCCTCTCCCGACGCGCAGGCAGGCGGCTACTATGGCCCAACAGGGTGGAGCGAGATCAAAGGCCCGCCCGGCCCGGCGCGCGTCATGCCGCAGGCGCGGGATGCCGCGGCGGCGGAGCGGCTATGGGCTGTGTCGGAGGCGCTGACGAGGGTCGAATTCCCCCGGCAGGGCTTGGCCGCCTAGAGCTTGGCCGCCGATCCGCCCCATCAGCCAACAGGACGCCGCGGCTGGGGCGCTCCAACTCCCTCCGCACCGCTTGGACCAAGGCCGGACTGGGCTGGCTTCGCCTCCAAACCCCTGCACCACGGCCTTGGGCGGGTCGGCGTCAGATTTGGAGCCGGTACCGCTCAATCTTCCGGTACAACGTGCTGCGCGAGACGCCGAGCGACTTCGCCGCCGCGGTCAGGTTGCCGGAGCAAAGCCGCACCGCCTCGGTGATCGCCGCGCGTTCCGAGGCTTCCAGGCTTGCAGGCGCTTCGGGCGCCGCGGGCGGCGGGCCGATCGGCTCCGACGACAGCCCGGCCGCCAGTTCGTCCAGCCGGACGTCCGGCGCGTCCGACATCAGCAGCAGGCTTTCGACGACGTTGCGCAGCTCGCGCACGTTGCCGGGCCAGTGGTAGGCGGCGAGCAGGCGCAGCACCTCGGGGCCGAACCGGCGCGGCGGCACGTCGTGGCGCTCGGCAAGCGTCGCGTTGAAATGCTCGACCAGCAGTTCCAGGTCGCCATGGCGCTCGCGCAGGGGAGGCGGCCTGATCCGGGTCACGCCGATGCGGTGGTACAGGTCGCGGCGGAAGCGCCCGGCGGCGACCTCGTCCAGCAGCGTGCGGTTGGTCATCGCCAGCAGGCGCACTTCGACGCGCCGGGGCTGGCCGTCGCCCAGGCGGTAGATCACGCCTTCCTCCAAGGCGCGGAGCAGGAAGGGCTGCAGGTCCAGCGGCAGCTCGCCGATCTCGTCCAGGCAGAGCGTGCCGCCATGGGCCAGCTCGAACCGCCCCGGGCGCCCCTCGCTGGTGGCGCCGGTGAAGGCGCCGCGCACGTGGCCGAACAGCTCGGCCGCCAGCAGGTCCTTGGCCACGGCGCCGCAGTTGAAGGCGACGAAGGGCCGGCGCGGGTCGTGCGCGAAATGGATGGCCCGGGCGAACAGCTCCTTGCCGACGCCGGTCTCGCCCTCGATCAGCACCGGGACCTGCTTGCCGACCAGTTGGCGGGCGCGGCCCACCGCCTCCGCCATCGCGGGGCTGCGTCCCAGGAC
>CAXUIQ010000299.1:0-5341 GCA_964250815.1 uncultured Acetobacteraceae bacterium | reverse complement strand
GGGGCCACGCAGCACGCCGCGGGCGGCGGACGCCAGCAGGTCAGCCCGGGCCCGGGTCGGCATGATGATGCTGACCAGCGGCGGCGGCTCCGGCGGCGCAAGCGGCGGCGGCGCGGGCGGATCGGGCGGCGGCGGCGCGGCACGGTGGAACAGCACGGCGGGCACGTGTCGGATGCGGCCCGGGCCGGCGATGGCCGCGGCGCGCCGGGCCAGGTCGTAGGCCTCGTATGGCGCCGCCGCTGGGTCGAGGCCGCCGAGTTCGGCGATCAGCCCGGTCCGATACAGGGCGAGTTGGCCGATCGTATCCAAGGCCTGCATGGCATCCGGGCTGTAGTCCGGCTTGAACCGCGGCGCGAAGCGGCGTCCGGAGGGGTCGGCCTGGTCCTCGTCCGTGAACGCCAGCAGCGTGTCGGGGCCGAACGCCGACAGCGCCTCGTGCAGCGCGGTGGGCGGCAGCGTGTCGCCGGGTTCGAGCAGGCCGGCGACCGTGCCGGTCACGGCGCGCAGGGCGAGGTTGAGCGCCTTGATGGCCGGCGTCAGCGGCGGCAGGTCGATGATGGCGACGCGCGGATCGGCTTCGGCCAAAGCCGCAAGCGCGCGGCGCGGCCAAGGCGAGTAGAAGCGGCAGGCCACGTGCAGCTCCCAATCCCCGTGGACCTGCGCCTGCAAGGAGGCGGTCGAGCGCAGCACGGCCTCGGCCTCGCTGTCGCCCGCCCGCATGGCAAAGCCGACGCGCGGCCCCGGTCTCGGCGTGATCCGGGACAGCGCGCCCGGCGGGATAATGTCGAAGGCCGCCACCCAAAAAGCATACGCCACGGGAGGCCCCCCGGGCGCCGCGCCGCCCCCGCCGGCCCCGGGCCCCCCCCCCCCCCCCGGGGGCCCGGCCTCGGCCACCGCGACCAAGAGTTCGGCACGTTTCAACCCGACGAGGGAGGCGGCAAGCGAACCTGAAACGGGATCGCCCCCGGGGCCGAACGCCTGGGCGGCAACCCTGGCGGCAAAGGCGGCATCGGCAGGCGCATCGGTGTCCCCAGGGCCATGCAGGGCGGCGAACTCGGGGGTGGCCGCGAGAACCTGCGCAAGATCGGACAAATCCGCCCCGCTCCGCCGCGCCGCAACCAGTGCGGAAAGTCCCGCGGCGTCCGGGTCACGCCCAAGCGCCGCGCGGTGCAGCCGCAGGAGCGGGCCGCCGACCGTGCCGGCATCCTGGGCGGATTTGAATGGCGTCGAGCCGGGCGGATGGGACGGCATGGGCCGTGTATGCAGAGGGCACGAAGGGGAGGCAAGCCGCCGCCGGCCCCCGAGGGAAGGGAGGCCAGCGGCGTTGGAGAACGCCTAGCGGTCGGCCTGGGACGGGCTGACGTTGGTGTTCGTGTTGGCATTGGCTGCGCGGGCCTGCTCGGCTTCCCGGGCCGACTTGTTCGCGTTGTGGCGGCCCACCACGCAGCCGGCGGCGGCGCCCAGCACCCCATGGCCTGCCACGTGCCCGGCGACGCCGCCCACGGCGGCGCCCTTGAGGCACCCTGCCGCCTGCGCCGGCGCGAGGCCGCCGAGCATGAGGGCGAGCGCGCCGGATGCGATCAAAAGGGTCTTCATGGAACAACTCTCCTGTGCTTGGTGCCGACTCAACGCGCGTCGGCGCGAAAGGCTCCCGCGACCGACCTGCCGGGCCGCGATTCCCGCGTTTCCTGCAAGGCCAACAGGCCCAGCACCCCAGCGACGCCCGCGGCGGCGAGCGCCAGAAGCGCCGGGCCGTTGCCGAAGTGGTCCGCCAGGGAGCCGGCGACCGCCGTGCTCAGCGTCGCGCCGGCGCCGACGGTGAGGCCGAGCAGCCCCATGCACAGGTTGAAGCGCCGGGTCCCGCGCGTCAGGTCGGCCGCGACCAGCGGCAGCAGCACGCCGAACACCGCGGCGCTGATGCCATCGAGCGCCTGCACCGAGACGACGTAGGCCGGATGGGCGTCGAGCGCCAGCAGCACGCCGCGGATCGGCAGGGCGGCGAAGCCCAGCAACAGCACGGGCCGCCGCCCCCAGGTGTCGGCCAGGCGGCCCACCAACGGGGACAGCCCGGCCACGATGGCCTGCGGCACCACGACGCAGGCCGCGATCACCAGGTTGGCGCCCGCGCCGGTGCTGCGCGTGACCTCGTTGGCGACCAGCGGCAGCATGGCGGCGTTGGACAGGTGGAACAGGCCGACGCAGCCCGCGAACACCAGCAAGCGCCGGTCGAGCAGGGACCAGATGGCGCCGGGCAAGCCGCGGGTCTCGGTTGCGAGCTGGGCGGCCCGCGGCTCGGCGGCAGGCGGTGGCAGGAGGCGGAGCGTCAGCAGCCCCAGCGCCATCAGCGCCGCGGTGGCCCAGAACACGCCGGCGCCGGACACGTAGGTGCCGATCGCGCCGAGCGCCACCGCGGCGACCGCGCTGCCGATGGAGGACCAGCGCGCGTTCCGCCCCAGCCGGACTCCCAGCCCGCCGCGCCCGGCCAGTTGCAGGCTGACCGCCGCGATGGCCGGGCCGATCATGCAGCTTGCGAATCCGTGCAGCACCTCGGCTCCCAGCACCGCAAGCCAGGCGGAGGACGCGGCGAACAGCAGCGCGCTGAGCGCCACGGCGATGCCGCCCAGCGCCACGGCGAGGCGCTTGCTGCGCATCGCATCCACCAGCGCTCCGGCTGGAAGCTGGCTCAGCATCGCGACGATCGTGCCGAGGCTGAGCGCCTGGCCGATGTCCGCCTGCGTCCAGGCCTGCGCCGTGAGATAGACGGCGATGAACGCGCCGAACCCGGTCTGGCTGCTGGCGACCAGGGCGTTCAGCCAATCGAGGCCGCGGGCGCTCCGGGCCGTCAGCAACGGCGGCCCCGCTTCGGGCCAAGGAGATGGGCCGGCGTCATGGGGGCGGGCTTGCGAGCACGACCGGGGCCGCGCCGGGCTTGTACTCGGGCACGGCGCCGATCTGGTCGGCGGGGACCAACAAGGTGATCTCGCCATTGGCCGGGTTGAAGCGCAGGCCGCGCCAGGCCACGGCGATGCGCCGCTGGCCCAGGCCCATGAAACCGCCCACGTCAATTACCGCGGCGCGGGTTTGCCCGTATTCATCGACCAGCACATCGACGATGCGCCCGCCTGCCTTGCCTTCCTGGTCCAGCACTTGCCGCCCCAGGATCGGCGTCACGATGTTGGGCTCCATGGGCTGCTGCACCACCGGGGCCATGGCGGCTTCCTGCGCCGCCGCGGGTGCGGCCGCCAGCAGCAGCAAGGCGGCGATGGCTGGTTTCATGGCCTCATCGCCTCGCGCATGTTCGCAATCCATAACAATCTGGTGAGCCAGGACTTCGGTTGTCAACGGAGATGACGGCACCTAAGCAGGCTTGTGCCACGCAAGCCTGCTTAGGCTCTTTGTTGGGCGGCATCATTCGGCGGAGCGTGGCACGCTCCGCCGAATGATGCTTGGTCTGCTGCCAAGCCGGGGATGCAGCGATGGGCCATGACGCGAGCGACGCTGGGTACGCTTCCGGCAAAATGCTGGCCACGGTGCGGGACGGGGTGGGCCTGATCACCTTCAACCAGCCGGAAAAACGCAACGCCATGTCGGTCGAGATGTGGGACGGCCTGGCCGCGATCCTCGATGCCTGGGAGCGCGCCCCCGCCGTCAAGGTGGTTGTGCTGACCGGCGCCGGGGACAAGGCGTTCGTGTCCGGCGCCGACATCAGCCAGTTCGAGCGGCGCCGGAACAACGCGGATGCGCAGGGGGGGTACGACCGGCTGACGAGCGCCGGGCGGGCCAAGCTCGCCGGGTTCGGCAAGCCGGTGATCGCCCGCATCCAGGGCTTCTGCCTGGGCGGCGGCCTGGGCATTGCGCTGCTGGCGGACGTCCGGGTCGCGGCGGAGGGCAGCAGCTTCGGCATTCCGGCGGCGAAGCTCGGCATCGCCTACGGGTTCGACATGGTGCGCCGCCTCCTTTCGCTCGTCGGCCCGGCCCATGCCGCCGCGCTGCTGTTCACCGGGGAACGGATCGGCGCCGGGGAGGCCGCGCGCATCGGGCTGGTGAACCAAGTGGTGGCTCCGGCGGCGCTGGAGGAAACGGTCGCGGCCATGGCGCGCGGCATCGCCGCCAACGCGCCGTTGTCGATCACGGGCATGAAGTTAATCCTCGGGCAGGCCATGCTCGAACCCGCAGACCGCGACATGGACGCGGTGGCCCGGGCGGTCGCAGCCTGCTTCGACAGCGCCGACTATGCCGAGGGCCGGACCGCCTTCACGGAGAAGCGCAAACCGGTGTTCCGGGGCGTGTAGCAAGCTACTTCTCGACGAATGCCTTCTCAACCACGTACTCCCCCGGCGTGCTGCTGCTGCCCTCGCGGAACCCGGTCCTGTCCAGCAGGCCCACCATGTCGCTCAGAAAGGCCGGGCTGCCGCACAGCATTATGCGGTCGTCTGCGGGACCAATGGGATCGAGGCCCAGGTCAGCCGTGAGCTTGCCTGTTTCCAGCAAGGTCGTGATCCGGCCGCGGTTGCGGAACGGCTCCCGCGTCACGGTGGGGTAATACAGCAGCTTGCCGCGCACCAGCTCGCCCATCAGCTCGTCCCGCGGCAGGCGGGCGACGATCTCCTCGCCGTAGGCAAGCTCCGCGATCTCGCGGCAGCCATGCACCAGGACGATCCGCTCGAACCGGTCATACACGTCGGGATCGCGGATGATGCTGGCGAACGGGGCGAGGCCGGTGCCGGTGCCCAGCAGATACAGCGTGCGGCCCGGCACCAGGCTGTCCTGCACCAAGGTGCCGACCGCCTTGCGCCCGACCAGCAGCGGGTCGCCGGGCTTCATGTGCTGGAGGCGCGAGGTCAGCGGGCCGTTCGGCGCCTTGATGCTGAAGAACTCAAGCTGCTCGTCGTAGTGGGCGCTCGCCATGCTGTAGGCGCGCAGCAACGGCTTGCCGTCCACCTCCAGCCCGATCATGGTGAACTGGCCGGACAGGAAGCGGAACGCCGGGTCGCGCGTCGCGGTGAAGCTGAACAGCGTGTCCGTCCAGTGGCGGACGCCGGTGACGGTCTCGGCAAGCAGGTTGGACATGAGGGTTCCCTGGGCGCGGTCCGGTGTTCGAGGGGGAGGCTTGTGCTGCACCGCATATAGGGCGGAGTCCACCCGCTTGCAGCCTCGGGCTGCCATGCCGGACCCGCTGGCCAGCGCGGGCTGGCGGCGTTTGCCGATCCGGGCCATGAAGCCGCCGCATGAACGCCAAGCCCGCCGCCGCCCCGCAGGACCCCACGCGGGAGATCGCCTTCGACCTGCTGTCTGCTGTGCTCGGCCGCCGCCGCCCGCTGGAGGAGGCGGACCTGCTGGA
>CAXUIQ010000298.1:0-5372 GCA_964250815.1 uncultured Acetobacteraceae bacterium | reverse complement strand
GTGCGGGTGCGCGAGCCGACCGCGGCGCAGGAGGCCGAGCTGCGCGCGGCGGGCGTGGACGTGGCCGCCGTGCAGGCGTTCCTGGGCGGCCTCGTCGGGCCGCTGTCGCCGGAATGGGACGCCTACCTGGGCCGCGCCGACTTCGCCAGTCCGGATGCGGAGCAGATCGTGCGCCTGGACGAGGGCTTCACGGCCTTCCAGGACCGCATCGTGCGCGAGCGGGAGTTCCGCATGGTCGATCCCCTGGGAGGCGGCCCGCCCGACCTGTTCGACAGCGTGAAGATCCACGACCGCCAGGTGTTCAGCTTCCGCGGCGCGGAACTCGTGACGTTCCACACGGCGGGGAACATGAACTTCGCGGTGGCCCTGCACCTCCCGCGCAGCAACCTCCTGCTGCTGCCCGACACGAAGGGCGCGCCCTCCAAGCAAGGCTTCTACGCCTCGGACCGCCACATGGCCGAGGTGCAGTCCATCTGGCTGCGCCGCGCCGCCCGCAACCACGCGGCCCTTTTGCGCGGCGCCGACGCGGCCCGCGCCGCACGCGGCACGCCCCGGCGGATCGTCGCCCTCCACGGCCGGGCGGAAAACCCGGCGCACCACATCTGGAACTACCTGCCGCCGTTCGAGCGCCTGGCGCTGGCCGGGCTGATCGGCAACATCGCCGCCGTGGTGCCGCCGCCCACGCCCTACTTCGGCCTGCTGCCGGGCCTGTTCCCCGAACTCGCCGCCGTCGAAAGCCGTCCCATGGCCGAAGCCGCGGTGATCGACCCCTGCCCGTTCTCCCCGCACGACATCGCCCTGCAGTTGGGCGGCAGCTTCATCCCGCTATCCCTGTCGCAGCGCGTCCGGCGCTGGGCGGAGGCCCAAGCGCCGGATGCCGGACGCGCCGAGCGGGAGCGCCTGTCGCGGCGGCACCCGATCGTCTGGGTCGGCCTGCGCGTCGGCGACAAGGTTTGGGTCAACCAGGCCGCGGGCCTCGCCCGGATGATCGACCTGATCGTCCCGCTGTATCCGGACGCGCTGTTCGTGCTCGACGGGTTCTCGGTGCCGGACGGCGCGGAGGCGGTGCCGGAGAAATGGCACTGCGCCGCGCAGACGCTGCAAGCCGAGGCCGAGGCGGTGCGGAGCCGAACGGCCCACCCCGGCGCGGTGCACAGCCTGGTCGGCAACCGGCTCAGCGAAAGCGTGCTGTGGGCGGAGACGGCGCACGCCTACTTCACCCCGCTCGGGTCGAGCCAGCACAAGGTGGGCTGGCACGGCGCCGCGCCGGGCCTGGTCTATACGTCGAAGCTGCTGGCGGGCACGCCGCCGGCGCGGCGGCAAGGCTCGTGGGAAGCGGAGGGCAGCACCGTGCCGCGCTTCCTGGTCGCCGAGGTTGCCGAGCCGGGCCGGCGCCGGGGCGACTACGACTTCCGCAGCAACCTGGAGAACGTCGATTTCCCGCCGCACGTCGCCGCCCGGCGGCTGCTCGCCATCCTGGGCGCGGCGGAGACGGAGGAGGCTACTCCTCCTTCATCGCGTGGCTGATGCTGTCGGTGATCGGGCTGATGAGGAAGTCGAGCACAGAACGCGCGCCGTTCACGATCAGGATGTCCGCCGGCATCCCCGGCAGCAGCACGACGCCGGGCTTGCCGCGCAGCGCGTCGGGGTCGATCTCGGCGCGCACCAGGAACACCGGCATGTTGTTCGCATCCATCTGGCGGTCCGCGCCGACGTAGGCGAGGCGGCCAGTGATCACCGGCACGCGGTGCGCCTTGTAGGCCGTGAGCCGCACGTTGACGCGCTGGCCGACCGCGAGGTGCTCCACCTCGTGCGGCGCGACCGTGCCCTCCACCAGCAGCTTCTGGGTGGCGGGCACCAGGTCCATCACCGGCTGGCCCGCCACGATGCTGCTGCCCGGGGTGAAGGACTTGAAATCCGTCACCGTGCCGGCCTCCGGCGCCAGGATCTCGCGCTTCTGCAGCAAATCCCGGGCAGCGGTCAGCCGCTGCTCGGCGTCTGCCTGCGCCGCCTGGGTTTCCGACCGCTCGCGCGAGATGTCGGCCCGGCGCGCTTCCATCGTGTTGACAAGCCCCGACCGGATCTGCGCGATCATCTCCTCGGCCTCGCGGTACTGCCCGGCGAACTGGCCGATGGCGCCGCGCAACTCCGCCTCGTTGCGCTGCAATTCAAGCTGGCGCGGCTTGGTCGAGAGGCCCTTCGCCATCAGGAAATCGACGCCGCGCAGCTCCTCCTGCACCAAAGCCATGCGCAGGCCGGCCGAGGCGATCCCCGCCCGCAGCGACGCGATCTGCGCCTCCTGCTGCGCGATCTTGCGCTCCTCCACCCGGGTGTTGGCGTCGAGCGCGCCCCAGCGGCTTTGGAACTGGTAGGCTTCCGCCGCAACGGCCGCCGCGACGGCGGGATCGGCCTTGGCCGCCACTTGCAGCGAAGCGGACACCGGCAGCGTGCGCCCGTCCGCCGCCTCCGCCGCCAAGCGCGCGGCGCGGGCCACGGCGGACCAGTACTGCACGCTGGCCTGCGCCATCGCGGCCCGCGGCTGCACGTCGTCCAGTTGCAGCAGCACCTGGCCGGCGGCCACCTTGTCGCCTTCCTGCACCATCAGCGCCTTCAGGATGCCATTGTCCACCAGCGAGATGGTCTTGCGCTTGCCGACCGCGATGAACATGCCCGACGCCGGCACCGCGCTTTCGACACGCGCCAACGCGGCCCAGGCGGTCAGGCCGCCGAAGCCGACCAGGACCGTCAGAAGGCTGACCAGGGCGATGCGCCGCAGCGAGCCTTGCGGCAGCGACGCTTCCGCCTCGGCCAGCCAAGGGGCGTCCGCGACGGTGACAAGGTCCTGGGCCATGGGCGCTCTCCGGTCAGGCGGTGGCGAGGTGGATGCGCGGCGCCGGGGCGGGCTGCGCCGTGCCGGGCGATGCGTCGTCGAGCGTGCCGTCCCGCAGGGCCACGACGCGGTCCGCCGCGTCCCGCAGCGCCGGGCGGTGGCTGGTGACGACCGCGATGGCGCCCTCCTCGCAGCAGGCCCGCAGCGCGCGCAGCAGGGCGGCGGTGCCCTCGGCGTCGAGGCTCGCATCCGGCTCGTCCAGCACCAGCAAGCGGGGCGAGCCGCACAGGGCGCGCGCCAGGCCGACGCGCTGCTTCATGCCGCCGGACAGGGCAGCGCCGTTGCGGGCCAGCGCGGTCTCGTAGCCCCGGGCCATGCGGCCGATCAGGTCATGCACCTCCGCCCGGCGCGCGGCGGCGATGGCGGCAGGAAGGGCGTGGTCCTGGAAGCGCCCGATGTTCTCGCCCACGCCGCCGTCCAGCAGGGACACGGATTGCGGCAGGAAGCCGACGCCTGCGCCGCCATGCACCGGCGCGCCGTCCAGCAGCACGGCCCCGGCGTCCGGCGCCGCCAGCCCGGCCAGCAGGCGCAGCAGGCTGGTCTTGCCCGCGCCGTTCGGGCCGGTGACCGCCACCAGCGTGCCGGGCGGGATGCGCAGGCCGATGCCGCGCAGCAACACCTGCCCGTCCGCGGCGCGCATCGAGGCGTCCTCCACCAGCAGGCCGGGCCAGGCCTCCGCCGCCGGGGTGGAGGGGAGCGGGACGGCCTCGGCCGCCGCCATCAGCCGGTCGATGCGGCGCCAGGCGGCGTGGGCCAGCGCCCAATGCCGCCAACTGCCGACCAGTTGGTCGAACGGAGCCAGCAGCTTGCCCGTCAGCAGGTTGGCCCCCATCAGGCTGCCCGGCGTCGTCGCCCCCGGCAGCACCAGCAGCGCGCCCAGCACCATGACCCCGGCCTGCAGCACGAGCCGCGCGAAGCGGGACAGCCCGGCCACCGCCTGCGACCGCTCGTTCGCCCGGCCCAGCCCGGCAAGCGCCTGGCCGTGCCGGGCGGCCCAGCGGCGCCCAATGGCGGGCAGCATGCCCAATCCGTCGGCCAGCTCGGGTTCGGCCAGGCTGCGCGACAGGCTCTGCCCGGCCGCGACCCGGCGCTCCTGCGCGGCCAGGAGCGCCGGGCGCACCAGCCACTCCACCAAGAGGCCCGCCAAGACCAGCGTCGAGACTCCCGCCAGGCCCAGGAAGCCGAAGGCCGGATGCAGCATGAACAAAACGGCTAGGAACAGCGGCGCGCACAGCGCGTCGAGCGGCACCGCAACGGCGCCGGACGCGAAGAAGCCCTGCAACTGGTTCAGGTCCCGCACCAGCTCCGGACCGGCCCGCCGGTCGCCGGCGGCGGCGCGGCGCACGCCCTCCCCCAGCACCGCGCCGTTCAGGTGCCGGCCCATCGCCTCGCCGATCGCGACCAGGCAGGCGCTGCGCAGCGTGTCCAGCCCGGCATACACCAGCAGCCCGGCGACGCAGGCGGCCGAGAGCACCGTCAGCGTGTCCATGTTGCGGCTTTGCAGCACCCGGTCGTAGAGCTGCATGTCGTAGATCGGCACCACCAGCACGGCGATGTCCAGGAACACCGTGAGGAACAGCGCCAGCCCCAAGCCGCCCGCCAGCGTCCGGCGCATCCGTCCCCGCACCGTCATGACGCCGCTCCTTGGGCCGCCCCCACTGCTGCGCCCGGCGCCGCGCGCACCAGGCGCACCCGCGGGGCGGACAGGGTTTGCAGCACCTCCGCCCGCGGGCCGAACTGCGACACCGCCCCTTCGGCGAGCACCAGCAGCTTGTCCACGCGGGCCAGCAGCGCCGGGCGGTGCGACACCAGCAGCACCGTCGTGCCCTCCATCCGCAGGCGGTCCAGCAGGGCGATCACGTCGGCCTCCCCGGCTCCGTCAAGGAACGCGCTCGGCTCGTCCAGCACCAGCAGGCCGGGCCGGCTGTACAGGGCGCGCGCCAGGGCCACCCGCTGCCGCTGCCCGGTGGATAGCCTTCCGCCGGCGATGCGCGTGGCGTAGCCCTGGGGCAAGGCGGCGATGGCGCGGTGTGCGCCGGCCCGCTTCGCCGCCGCCAGCACCGCCGCCATGTCGGGAATGCCCATGCGCGCGATGTTGTCCGCCACCGTCTCGTCCAGCAGCGCCAGGCCCTGCGGCATGTAGCCGACATGGCGCGCGAAGTCCTCGCGCTCCCAAAGGAAGGTGCTGGCGCCGTCGAGGTAGGCGCCGCCGGCGGTGGGCGGGACCATGCCCATGACCGCCCGCACCAGCGTCGATTTGCCGGCCGACGACGGGCCGATGATGCCGATGCTTTCGCCGGGTTCCGCCGTGAACGACACGCCGCGCAGCAGCGGGCGGTCGCCGCCGGCCACCATGTAGGTCAGCCGCTCGACCACGAGGCGCGGCGTGGGCGCCGGCATGGCGTGGGCGCAGCGGGACGGCGCCGGGCCGTCCAGCGCCGCCTGCACCCGGCGCCAGGCGGCCAGGGCATCGACCCAGCTC
>CAXUIQ010000297.1:0-5381 GCA_964250815.1 uncultured Acetobacteraceae bacterium | reverse complement strand
CTCAGGCGCACTCCTGTTGCTCAATGGCCAGGAGGTCGTCGGGGCGCTCACGGTCACGGGCGCACACGCTGCCAATGCCTATGGCGTGTCCAGCAACCCGGACGGCAGCGTTACCGTGGCGCCGCCGGGCCTCACCCCCGGCATTTAGCTCAACCGGGATCGGCCGCCAGCTCGGCTGCGGCGATGCCCGCCAGGCCGGCGGCCTCGTCGTTGTCGGACGTGTCGCCCGAAAGCCCGACCGCGCCCAGCAGCGCGCCGGCGGCGTCGCGGATCAGGATGCCGCCGGGCACCGGAACGAGCGCGCCGCCCGCCGCATGGGTGACGGCCGCGATGAAATAGGATTGCTCGGCCGCGCGCTTGGCGATGGCGCGCGACCCCATGCCAAGCGACAGCGCGCCGTGTGCCTTGCCATGCGCGATCTCAGCCCGCTTCAGGCTGGCGCCGTCCTCGGCGGCGAGCGCCTTGGGGGAGCCGCGCGCATCCAGCACGGCGACGACCATCGGCTTCAGCGACAGGCGGCGGGCTTCGGCCAGGGCGGCGGCGACGATGGCTTGGGCTTGGGTCAGGGTGAGGTCGGGCATGGAGGCATCCTATCGGAAAGCTTGGTCGTCAGTCGGCCTGGCGGATGCGGGCCTGCCAATCGGCCAGCACGTCGGCAATGGTCTGCTCCCAGGGGATCGCCGGCGCCCATCCCAGCACGCGCCGGGCCAGCGCGGCGTCGCCGGCGGCCACGGGAATGTCGGTCGGGCGCAGGCGCCCGGCGTCGGTCGCGACCTCCGCCTGCACGCCGGCCGCCTCCATCAGCGCGCCCAGCACGTCGCCCACCCGGCGCGGCCGCCCCGACGCCAGGTTCAGCACCGTGCCCGGCGCCAGCGCGTCCGACCGGGCCAGGCACAGCGCATAGGCGGAGCAAACATCCCGCACGTCCAGGAAGTCCCGCAGGGGATCGAGCGCGCCCACCCGCAGCACCGGCGGCTGCCGCCCGGCCGCGATGCGGGCGACCTGCTCGGCGAACGCCGCCACCACGAACCCGGCCGACTGGCCCGGCCCGGTGTGGTTGAACGGGCGCACGCGCAGCACGCGCAGGCCCTCCGCCGCCATCGCGCCCAACGCCAGGTCGGCGGCGGCCTTGGTCGCAGCGTAGGTGTTGAGCGGCGCCAGCAGCGCGCCTTCGTCCAAGGCGGCGCCCGAGCGGAACGTCGCGCCGTAGATGTCGGCGCTGGATGCGAACAGCAGCGTGCAGCCCGGTGCCCGGTGCAGCACCGCCCGGGCCACGTTCAGGGTGCCCCGGAGGTTCACCTGCCAGGCATGGCCGGGGTCGAGCCGCGCCGCCGGGACCGCCGCGACCGCCGCGAGGTGGACCACGGCATCGGGCCGCCCCGCATCGACCGCCGCATCGGCTGCGTCCGGATCGGCAACGTCGAACGGGTCGGTCAGCAGCGCGGCGCCGGGGAACGCGGCGCGGAGCGTGGGCTGCAGGTGCCGGCCGACGAAGCCGCCGGCCCCGGTGACCAGGATGCGGCGGGGGGGCACCGGCTACCGCGCCATGCGCGCCCGGTGCCGGGCCAGGTCGGCATCGACCATCTCCGCCACCATCGCGTCGAGCGGCACCTCCGGCGCCCAGCCGAGCCGCTGCCGGGCCTTGCCGGCGTCGCCCAGCAGCACGTCCACTTCGGCGGGGCGCATGAAGCGCGGGTCGGTGCGGACGTGGTCCTCGTAATGGAGGCCGGCATGGGCGAAGGCGATGCGGCACAGGTCGCGGATGCTGGTGGTCGTGCCAGTCGCGATCACGTAGTCGTCCGCCTCGTCCTGCTGCAGCATCAGGTGCATCGCCCGCACGTAGTCGCGCGCATGGCCCCAATCGCGCCGGGCTTCGAGGTTGCCGAGCGGCAGCTCGTGGGCGAGGCCGAGCTTGATCCGCGCCACCCCGTCCGTGACCTTGCGGGTCACGAACTCGATGCCGCGCAGCGGGCTTTCGTGGTTGAACAGGATGCCGCTGCTGGCGTGCAGGCCGAAGGATTCCCGGTAGTTCACCGTCATCCAATGGGCATACAGCTTGGCGACGCCGTAGGGGCTGCGCGGGTAGAACGGCGTGCGCTCCGACTGCTTGGGCTCTTGGATCAGGCCGAACATCTCGGACGACGACGCCTGGTAGAACCGCGCCTCCGGCCGCATCAGGCGCACCGCCTCCAGGATGTTGCCGGTGCCGAGCGCCGTGACCGACCCCGTCAGCAGCGGCTGCTGCCAGGACGCGGCGACGAAGCTCTGCGCCGCCAGGTTGTACACCTCGTCGGGCTTGTGCTCCTGCAGGATGCGGATCAGGCTCGACAGATCGACGAGGTTGCCGTCCACGAGCTGCACGTGGTCGAGCACGCCGAGCCAGCGCAGCCGCTCGCCGATCACGTCCGACGACGCGGAGCGCCGCATCAGGCCGATGACTTCGTATCCCCGTTCCAGCAGGTGCTGGGCGAGGTAGGCGCCGTCCTGGCCGGTGACGCCGGTGATCAAGGCTTTGGGCATCGGTCCCCTTGCGTGCTAAGCGCGGCCGTAGGTGTCTTCGAACCGCACGATGTCGTCCTCGCCGAGGTAGCTGCCCGACTGCACCTCGATCAGCGTCAGCGGGATGCGCCCGGGGTTGGCCAGGCGGTGGGTGCAGCCGAGCGGCAGGTAAACGCTCTCGTTCTCCCGCACCATCAGCTCCTCGTCGTCGCGGGTGACCAGCGCGGTGCCGCTCACCACGACCCAGTGCTCCGCGCGGTGGAAGTGCCGCTGCAACGACAGCTTGTGGCCCGGCGTGACCACGATGCGCTTCACCTGGAAGCGGTCGCCCAGGATCAGCCTCTCGTAGAAGCCCCAAGGGCGGTACATGCGGTTGTGCGCCACGGCCTCGTGCCGCCCGGCGCCGCGCAGGCGGTCCACCACGCGCTTCACGTCCTGCGCCCGGTCACGGCGCATCGCCAGCACGGCGTCGCCCGTGACCACCACCACGGCGTCCTGCAGGCCTACCACCGCCGTCAACATGCCGTCGCTGCGGACGTAGCAGTTGTCCGCCCCTTCCAGCAGCACGTCGCCCACCGTGGCGTTGCCGGCGCCGTCCTTGGGCGACTGCTCCCACAGCGCGTCCCAGCTCCCCACGTCGGACCAGCCGAGGTCGGCCGGCACCACGGCTGCCACCGCCGTGCGCTCGGCCACCGCGTAGTCCAGGCTGATGCTCGGGCAGGCGGCGAAGGCGGCGGGGTCGAGCCGGGTGAAGTCGAGGTCGTGCACCCGGGCGTCCACGGCGCGGCGCACGGCGGCCAGCACGGCGGGCGCGTGGCGCTCCATCTCCGCCAACAAGGTCGCCGCCGTGAACACGAACATGCCCGAGTTCCACAGGTACTCGCCCGACGCCACGAGCCGCGCCGCCATCGCCGCGTCGGGCTTCTCCACGAAGCGCGCGAGGGCGTGCACGCCGGGCGCGTCGGCAAGCTCCGGCCCGACCTCGATGTAGCCATAGGCCGTCTCGGCGCGGTGCGGCTGCATGCCGAACGTCACGATCCGTCCGGCGCGGGCGGCAACGGCGGCGCGTCCCAGGGCGGCGTGCAGCGCTTCCGTCCGCTGGATCGCCGCGTCGGCGGGCATCATCCAAAGCACCGCGTCCGGGTCCGCCTCCGAGGCCCGCAGCGCCGCCGCGGTGATCGCGGGCGCGGAATTGCGGCCGACCGGCTCCAGCATGATCTCCGCGTCGGCGATGCCGGCGGCGCGCAACTGCTCGGCGATCAGGAAGCGGTGCTCGTGGTTGCAGACGACGATGGGCGGCGCGAAGCCCGGCCCCGTGCCGCGCCGGGCCGTGTCCTGCAGCATGGTGCCCTCTGACACCAGCGGCCAAAGCTGCTTGGGAAAGCTTTCGCGCGACACCGGCCACAGCCGGGTGCCGGTGCCGCCGGACAGGATCACGGGAACGATGATGGTGCCCGGCGAGGCTGGGAGCGCGGTCATGGGGGCCTTGGATGCAAGGGACGAAGGCGTGGCGGCATCCGTACAGTCGGGCAACGCCGCTGTCCAGTTGCCGCCAGGCGCCCGCATCCGCATGATGCGGCCTCTCGGCCACCAGAGGTTCCATGAAGGTCTGTGTGTTCGGCGCCGGCGCGATCGGCACCCATGTCGCAGGGCGGCTGGCGAAAGGCGGCGCCGCGGCCTCCGTGATCGCCCGCGGCGCGCAGCTCGCGGCTTTGGAAGCGAACGGGGTGCGGGTGCACGCGGCGGACGGCGAAATCCAGGCCCGCGTGGCCGCCAGCGCCGACGCGGGAGCCTTGGGGCGCCAGGATGCCGTGGTCGTCACGGTGAAAGCCCCGTCGCTGCCCTCCGTCGCCAGGGGCATCGGCCCGCTGCTGGGCCCTGATACCGCCGTCGCCTTCGTGATGAACGGCATTCCTTGGTGGTATTTCCAGGGAGCAGGCGGCCCCGAGGAGGGCCGGTCCCTGCATAGGCTCGACCCCGGCGATGCGCTGCGGGACGCCGTGCGCCCGGCGCGGGTGGTCGGCGGCGTGGTTTATTCCGCCTGCACGGTCACGGAACCCGGCGTGGTGCACGTGGAGAACCAGCGCAGCCGGATCGTGCTGGGCACGCCGGACGGCCGCCCGTCCGAGCGCATGGAGGCGCTGGCCACCATCCTGCGCGCCGGCGGCCTCCTCATCGACGTGACCAGCCGCATCCGTGACGCGGTGTGGGCCAAGCTGCTGCTGAACCTCGGCAGCGGCCCGCTTGCGGTGCTGACCGGCTGCGCGCCGGGCGGCTTCTATGCCGAGGACGCCTGCCGCGATGCCACCCGGCGCATCCTGGCGGAGGGCGCCGCCATCGCCGCCGCCATGGGCTGCCCTGTCGAGCCGGACGCCGAGGGCCAAGTCGCCAACGGCGCGAAGTCGCAGCACAAGTCCAGCATCCTGCAGGACCTGGAGCAGGGCCGGCCCATGGAGATCGACGCGCTGTTCGGCGTGCCGCTCGACTTCGCGCGACTGCATGGCGTGCCGACGCCGACACTGGACCTGCTGGTCGCCATGGTGCGGGCGCGGGCGCGGCAGGCCGGGCTGTACTTCGGCTAAGCATCATTCTGCGGAGCGTGCTCACGCGCAGCAGATAAAATGATGCGTCCTCAACGACTCCCAAGCAGGCATTCGTGGCCCAAGCCACGAATGCCTGCTTAGGCCCCCGCCTGGCCCAGCACCCAGCCCTCCCAGTGCCGTATCCAAGGGTCGTCCGGCGCGGCGTCGGGCCGTGCTCCCGCCAGCACCTGTAGCACGCACAGCAGGCCCAGCACGCAGTCCATGCGGGCCTCGCCGGCCGCGTCGGGGCCGAAGCCTTGCGCCAGGAGGCGGTCGAGCGCCGCGTCCGGCGTGGCGGAC
>CAXUIQ010000296.1:0-5386 GCA_964250815.1 uncultured Acetobacteraceae bacterium | reverse complement strand
ACAACTCCAGCGACAGCCGCGACCCGAACGGCGGCGTGGGCTTCGTGCCGATCGAAAACCTGGTGGGCCGCGCGGAGTTCATCTTCTTCTCGTTCGACGGCTGGGCGCGATGGTGGGAATTCTGGGATTGGCCGTTCGAGATCCGCTGGAACCGGCTGCTGCACGGCGTCAATTGAGCGGCGCAGCCGACGAGCCCCCACCCGGCCCGGCAACGAAGCAGCGGGCGGCCGAGGCCATCCTCGGCCATGTGTTCGCCCGTCCCGCCCTGCTGCACGAGGCGCTGACCCACCGTTCGGCCGCGCATGGCCGACGCGGCCAGTTCCGCCGCGGCGAGCGGCGCGGCGTCGGCTCCAACGAGCGGCTGGAGTTCATCGGCGACCGCGTGCTGGGCCTGGTCATGGCGGATTGGCTGATCGAGCGGTTTCCCGACGAGCAGGAAGGCGAGCTGGGGCCGCGGCACGCGCATCTGGTGTCGCGCAAGGTGCTGGCGATGATCGCCGAAAAGGCCGGGCTGTCGGACGCGCTTGCGGTCGCGCCGAACGAGGCGCGGGCCGGCGTCGGCCAACTCGCCAACGTGCTGGCCGACGCAATGGAGGCGATGATCGGGGCGCTGTACCTGGACGCCGGGCTGCCGGCGGCGCAGCGGTTCGTGCGGCGGGCTTGGCAGCCGGCGATGGACTCGCTCATGCTGCCGCCGAAGGACCCGAAGACTGAACTGCAGGAGCTGCTGATGGCGCGGCGGCTGGCGCTGCCCACCTATCAGGTGGTGGACCGCACCGGCCCGTCGCACGCGCCGGAGTTCGTCATCAGCGTGTCGGCGTGCGACCAGACGGGCACCGGACGCGCCGGCAGCAAGCGCCTGGCCGAGCGCCTGGCGGCGGCAGACCTGCTTGAAAGATTGACATGACCGACCAGCCCGACACCGCCGGCGTGGAGCAAGGCCTTGAGCCGCGCTGCGGCTTCGTCGCCATCGTGGGGGCGCCCAATGCCGGCAAGTCCACGCTGCTGAACCGGCTGACCGGCGCCAAGCTGTCCATCGTGACGCCCAAGGCGCAGACGACGCGGTTCCGCGTGCTCGGCATCCTGATGCGCGGGCCAAGTCAGATCCTGCTGGTCGATACGCCCGGCATCTTCCGCCCGCGCCGCAAGCTGGACCGCGCCATGGTCAAGGCGGCGTGGACCGGGGCGGAGGATGCGGACCTCACGCTGCTGCTGGTCGATGCCAAGGCGGGCGCGACGGAGGGGGTGCTCGGCATCGCCCGGCAGATCGCCGAGCGCGGGCGGCGGGCCTGGATGGTGCTGAACAAGATCGACCTGATCGCGCCGCACACCCTGCTGCCGCTGACCGCGCAACTGAGCGCGGTCCTGCCGGCCGAGCAGACCTTCATGGTGAGCGCCGCGACCGGGGGCGGGCTGGACCGCCTGCTGGACGCCTTGGCGGCCGGGGTGCCGGCCGGGCCGCACTTGTATCCCGACGACGACCTGACCGACCTGCCGGACCGGCTGCTGGCGGCCGAGCTGGTCCGGGAGCAGATCTTCCTGCAAATCCAGGAGGAGATCCCGTACGGCACCACGGTGGAGACGGAGAACTGGCAGGAGAAGCCTGACGGCTCGGTGCGGGTGGACGCGACCGTCTATGTCGCGCGGGCCGGGCACAAGGCGATCCTGATCGGGGCCGGAGGGGCGCGCATCAAGGAGATCGGCGCCCGCGCCCGCAAGGAGCTGACCGGCCTGCTCGAACGCCCGGTGCACCTGTTCCTGAACGTGAAGGAGCGCGCCGGCTGGGACGAGGAGGGCGCGCGGCTGCGGGCCATCGGCCTCGACGACACGGCGTGACGTAGCCGGTGGAGTGGCAGGCGCCCGCCATCGTCCTGGCCGCCCGCCCGCACGGCGAGGGCGATGCGCTGGTCACGGTGCTGACCGAGGGCCATGGACGGCACCACGGCCTTGCCCGGGGCGGCAACTCCCGGGCGCAGGCCCCGACTTGGCAGCCCGGCAACCTGGTGCAGGCGCGATGGGTCGCCAGGCTTCCGGACCAGTTGGGGAGCATGACGGCCGAACTGGTGCATCCCGGCGCGGCGCTGGCGATGGACGACGCCTTGCCGCTCGCGATGCTGTCCTCCGCCTGCGCCGTGGCGGAGGGCGCGTTGCCGGAACGCGAGCCGCATCCCAAAGTGTTCGCTGGCCTGGTGCAGTCGATTGCCGGGCTGGCGCGGGGGCCGGATTCGCTGACGGACATGGTGCGGTGGGAGGCGGTGCTGCTGGCGGAACTGGGCTACGGCCTGGACCTTTCGGCCTGCGCGGTGTCCGGGGCGACAGCCGGGCTGGCTTGGGTGTCGCCGAAGACCGGCCGCGCGGTGTCGCACGAGGCCGCAGGCGAATGGCGGCCGCGCTTGCTGCGCCTGCCCGGCTTCCTTGTGGGCGGGAATGCGGCAACCGCCGGCGACTGGCGCGACGGTCTCATGCTGACCGGGCATTTCCTGGCGCGGGATGCGTTCGGGCATCAGCACCGGCCGCTGCCGCCGGCACGGCACATGCTGCAGGACCGCGTCTCGGCCTTGGCGGACCGCCCCTAGTTCTCTATATGTTCCAGAAGGGAGGCCGAGATGCCGGATGATGTGACGGGAATGATCGCGGACACGCCGCTCGCGGATGCGCTGAGCGAGCGCTACCTCGCCTATGCGTTGAGCACGATCATGTCGCGCAGCCTGCCGGACGTGCGCGACGGCCTGAAGCCGGTGCATCGGCGCCTGGTCTATGCCATGCACCAACTGAAGCTCGACCCGGCGTCCGGCTTCAAGAAGTGCGCCCGGGTCGTGGGCGACGTGATCGGCAAATACCATCCTCATGGCGACGTCGCGGTTTACGAGGCGCTGGTCCGGCTGGCCCAGGAGTTCGCGGCGCGCTACCCGCTGGTCGAGGGCCAGGGCAATTTCGGCAACATCGACGGCGATAACGCCGCGGCGATGCGCTACACGGAGGCGCGGCTGACGGAGGTTGCGCAGGCCCTGCTGTCCGGCATCGACGACGATGCTGTGGACTTCCGCGCGACCTATGACGGCGAGGAGAACGAGCCGGTCGTGCTGCCGGGCGGCTTCCCCAACCTCCTCGCGAACGGCGCCGCGGGGATCGCGGTCGGCATGGCGACCAGCATCCCGCCGCACAACGCCGGGGAGGTCTGCGCCGCGGCGATCCACCTGATCCAGCACCCGGGGGCGAACACCGCCGAACTGCTGGCCCACATGCCCGGACCGGATTTCCCGACCGGCGGCACGCTGATCGAGGAGCCTGCCGCCATCCTGCAAGCCTACGAGACCGGGCGCGGCGGCTTCCGCATGCGCGCCAAGTGGGAGATCGAGCGGGGCAAGCACGGCGCCTGGCACGTCGTGGTCAGCGAGATTCCCTACCAGGTGCAGAAGGCCCGGCTGGTCGAGCAGATCGCCGAACTGCTGGAAGCCAAGAAGCTGCCGTTCCTTGGCGACGTGCGGGACGAGAGCACCGAGCAGGTCCGGCTGGTGCTGGAGCCGAAGTCGCGCGGCGTGGAGCCGGAAGTGCTGATGGAAACGATGTTCCGCGCGACCGCGCTGGAAAGCCGGTTCCCGCTGAACATGAACGTGCTGACCGCCGACCGGACGCCCACCGTGATGGGGCTGCGCGGGGTGCTGCAAGCCTGGCTCAACCATCGGCACGAGGTGCTGATCCGCCGCTCCCGCCACCGCCTGGCCGCGATCGAGCGCCGGCTGGAGGTGCTGGACGGCTACCTCGCGGTGTTCCTGAACCTCGATGAGGTGATCCGGATCATCCGGGAGGAGGACCACCCGAAGCCGGCGCTGGTTGCCCGTTTCACGCTGACCGACTTGCAGGCGGAGGCGATCCTGAACATGCGGCTCCGTTCGTTGCGCCGCTTGGAGGAAATGGAGATCCGGCGCGAGCACAAGTCGCTGTCCAAGGAGCGGCGGGAGGTCGAAGGGCTGCTCAAGGACACGGCCCGGCGCTGGCGCAAGATCGAAGGCGAGCTGGCGGCGGTGCGGGACAAGTTCGGGGACGGCGCGCTGGGGGTGCGGCGGACCGTGCTGGGCCAGGCGCCGCAGGTGGTCGAGGTGGCCGACAGTCTGGTCGAACGGGAGCCGATCACCGTTGTCCTGTCCGACAAGGGGTGGATCCGGGCGGTGAAGGGCCACGTGGCCGAAGGCGCCGAGCTGAAGTTCAAGGAGGGCGACAAGCTGCGCCTGCTGCTGCCCTGCCAGACCACGGACCGGCTGTGCTTGTTCGGCAGCAACGGCCGCGCCCATACCCTGCGGGCCGGCGACCTGCCGCGCGGTCGCGGCGATGGGCAGCCGATCCGCGTGCTGGCGGAGCTTGGCGACGACGACGTTGCAGCCTTGTTCGTGTGGCAGGACGGGGTGCGCTACCTCGTTGCAAGCTCGGCCGGCCGGGGCTTCGTCGTTGCCGCCGGGGATCTGCTGGCGGAGAAGCGCACCGGCAAGCAGGTGCTGAACGTGAAGCCCGGCGAAGCTGCGTTGCTCTGCATCCCGGCAGAGGGCGACCAGGTCGCGGTGATCGGCACCAACCGCAAGCTGCTGGTGTTCCCGTTGCAGGAAGTGCCGGAGCTGTCCCGCGGGTCGGGCGTGCTGCTACAGAAGTATCGGGATGGCAAGCTGGCGGACGCCAAGGTGTTCCGGCTCGCCGACGGGTTGACGTGGCGGCTTGGGGACAAGATACGCACGGAGAGCCGGTTGCAGGACTGGATCGGTGCGCGGGGCCAGGCAGGGCGGATGCCGCCGAGCGGGTTTCCGAAAACCGGCCGCTTCAGCTAGGGTCTGTGACCGACGCCTGCGGCTCCAAGGCGCGCGGGCGGAAGAACGCGGCCGGCGGAATGCCGCCGCAGCCGAACCGCCATGCTGCCCATAACGGCGAGCTACGCTTGAACTTGAGGCGCCGAAGCGGTGGTTGGGGCAGTGCAGGTCGAGGCCGCAGCACTGCACTTGATCCACCCATGTGCAGAGACGGCGAGGGGCCGCGGACCCAATGGCGCGCTGGCTGACCTGTTCAGCCACCTCGATTGGAAATTCAACAGGTTCAAACCGAACAGACCGCATCTCGCGCCGATTGGAGAGCATGATGCTGATGGACGAAAATGGAACAAACCGGCGTCGGATCTTGCCGGATACGGCAAGACCGACGAATGCTCACGTTTTCGTTCATTTCGCAATTATGATCGGCAGCCTACCCGCCGTAGCCTGCGCCGGTAAAAGTTACAGGGGTGTGGCGTGTCCGACGAATTTCGGCAAAAAATTAGGGTTTTCGCGGAACGCGCCGTCGCGCTTGCGCCTAGATGCATCAATGAGGAGAGCACGAAGCTTTTCTTGATATTGCCGTTCCTGAA
>CAXUIQ010000295.1:5083-5393 GCA_964250815.1 uncultured Acetobacteraceae bacterium | reverse complement strand
CTCCCTGCCCCGTCGCGCGCCCCTGTTCCAGTCGTTCCACGCCTTGCCTGTCTGCTGCAAGGAGCCATACGTCGCCTCGCTGAACCTGATCGAAAGCGAGGACGGCGGGGCCACGTGGCAGCTTGTCGCCGATGCCCGCGTGTCCAGCGCAAGGCCCTATCCTGAGCTGCTCGACGTCTTGGGGCGCACCGCCGTGGGCCGGCCGCCGGAGACCACCGCGTTCCTGCGCGGGCTGGTCGAGGAGCTGAAGGCGAACGGTTTCGTGGCCGACGCGCTGCGCCGCTCGGGGCCGCACGCGCCGGTGGCGGCC
>CAXUIQ010000295.1:0-5073 GCA_964250815.1 uncultured Acetobacteraceae bacterium | reverse complement strand
CTGTGGCGCTGCCCCGCGGCGTCCCTGGGTGCCGGGGCCTGCCCGGCCTGGGCCTGCGCAGACGTTGCGGGGCGCGCGGCTTGCGAGCCGCCTCGCGTGGTTCCGGGCGCGCATCGGCGGCGACATGTACGGGGTCGCCATCTTGGACTGCCGCCCGGAGGAGTTCCTGGCGGATCGTTGCTGCCCGGCCGCACAGTGGGTTCAGATCCCCCCGTCCCAGGGCTTCATCGCCGACCCGTTCTTCTGGCCTGGGCAGCCCGGCGTGCTGCTGTGCGAAACGTATCTGCACCGGACCGGCCTCGGCGAACTCACGGCGCTGTCGGTCGAGGCCGGGCGGATCGTCGGCTCCGCGCCGCTTCCGCTCGGCGTGGGGGGCCACTTGTCCTATCCCTCGACCTGGGCGGAAGGCGAACGGGTCCTCTGCCTGCCCGAAATGGCCGCCTCGCGGCGCCAGGTGCTTTACGAGCTGAAGCGGGGCATGGCGCCGGAGCCGGTCTGCGTGGTCGGCGAGGGCATCGGGATGGCCGATCCGACCCTGATGAAGGTGGATGGCCTGTACTGGATCGCCTACACCGACACCGACATCGGCACGTATGACAACCTGTGCCTGCTGCACGCGCCCCGGCTTGAGGGGCCTTGGTCTCCCCATGCCGGGAACCCCGTGAAGATCGACGCGAGGTCGTCGCGTCCGGGCGGGACGCCGTTCCGGGTGGGGGACAGGCTGTATCGCCCGGCGCAGGACTGCTCGCGCGCATACGGCGGGGCGCTGACGATCAACCACGTCGCGCTGTGCACCCCTGACGCCTACCGGGAAGAGCCGGTCGCAACGTTGCGGCCAGACCCCGAGGGGCCTTTCCCAGACGGGGTGCACACCCTTTCGTTCGGCAACGGCCTTGCCGTGATCGACGGCAAGCGGAATTCCTACCATCCAGCCATCCTCACCCACAAGTTCGGCCGCCGGCTGGTTCGCTTGCCGAGGAAGCTTCTCGCCAGCAAGCGCTAGACTCTTGAGGCGACGCCTCGACGCTCAACGCCCCGGTCGTTCGTCAAGACTTGGCGAGATGGGTGTTCACCCCTGGCGTCCTGACCTGGCCAAAGCGGCAGGGGGTCATCCTTGGGCCGCTCACCATGGTTGGCAGGCCGGCCGGGCGCGGCATCATGGGCGCGGCAACCCGGCTGGCGCCGTGCCGGCTCCAGGGGTCGGTGTCGCGGTGCGGCCTGCGCGGCGTCGCGCATGGCGAGCCGCGAACGCTGGCGTTCCGCGAAGCACTTTGCACTTGCGCCGGGACAGGAGCTGGCACCCAGGCAGTTCTGCGGCTTCCAAACCAGGACACCGCTCCGTGCTTCGCCGCATCGCGAACGGACGGTTCCATGGTGCTTCAGCCCGGTTTCAGCGTGCGGAAGCGGTCCATCGGCGCGTGGTTCCGTTCGACACCGGCTCCGTCCCGGCGCACACTGGCTGCCCATGACGGAGGCGGCAGCCATGGAGCACGACCTGGTCCTGCGCAACGGGCGGGTGCTGGACCCGGGCGCCGGGCGCGACGCGGTGTCCGACGTCGCCTTTGCGGCCGGCAAGGTGGCCGCAATCGGCCCCGGGCTGCGCGGCCGGGCCGAGCGGGACGTGTCGGGGTGCCTGGTCATGCCGGGCCACATCGACTTCCACGCCCACGTGTATTGGGGCGGCACCTCCCTCGGCATCGACGCGGACCGCCTCGCGCGCCGGGCCGGCACCACCACCTGGGTCGATGCCGGCTCGGCCGGGCCGGGCAACTTCGCGGGCTTCCGCCGCCACGTGATCGAGCCGAGCCAGACGCGCATCCTCGCCTTCCTGCACGTGAGCCACGCCGGCATCTTCGCCTTCGCGCCCTCGGTGATGGTGGGGGAAAGCCAGGACATGCGCCTGATGGACACGGAAGCCTGCGCCGCCGTGGCAAAGGCCAACCCCGACCTGATCCGCGGCGTCAAGGTGCGGGTGGGCGCCAACACCAGCGGCGTGAACGGCATCGCGCCGTTGTTCCACGCGCTGGAAGCGGCGGATCGGGCCGGGCTGCCGGTGATGTGCCACATCGACCGCCCGCCGCCGCGCTACGCGGACGTTTTGGCGGAGCTGCGGCCCGGCGACGTGCTGACCCATTGCTTCAAGCCGTTCCCCAACGCGCCCTGCCACGCGGACGGCCGGGTGCGGGACGCCTGCTGGCAGGCCCGCGCGCGCGGAGTGGTGTTCGACATCGGCCACGGCAAGGGATCGTTCGACTTCGCGGTGGCGGAGGCGATGCTGGCCGGCGGCTTTGCACCGGACATCATCAGCTCGGACGTGCACGCGCTGTGCATCGACGGGCCGGCCTTCGACAACATGGAGACGATGAGCAAGCTCCTGTGCCTCGGCATGAGGCTGCCGGACATCACGCGCGCTGTGACCGCGGCGCCGGCGGCCGTGCTGCGGCGTCCGGACCTCGCGGACCTGTCGGTCGGCAGCACCGGCGACGCCACGGTGATGCGGCTGGAGGACGGGAGGTTCACCTTTGCCGACGTGTCGGGCCAGTTCCGCACGGGCACGCGGCGCTTCGCGCTGGACAGCGTGGTCGTGGCAGGCAAGCTGTGGCACCAGGCGGACGCAGCGGCGATGGCGGCGGATTGAGCACCCGGCACAGGGCCTCCCAGTCGGGGAGGAGCCGGTGATACAAAGGGGAGAGGATGCGATGCGCGCGCTATACGGGTTGCGTGTCCTGGTCACGGGGGCGGCGCAAGGGATCGGGCTGGCCGTTGCCCGGCGCTTTGCGGAGGAAGGCGCGCGCGTCGCGCTCAACGACCGCGACGACGGGCCGGCGTTGGTTGCGGCCTGTGCGTCGCTGCCGCGCGTCGCCGCCGGGCCGCACTGCGCCGTGCCGGGCAACGTGGCGGAGGAGCGCGCGGTGGAGGGCTTCGTGGCCCAGGCCATCGCCAGGCTGGGCGGGCTGGACGTGCTGGTGAACAATGCCGGGCTGCAAATCCCCGGCCCCAGCGAGACGCTGGACATCGCCGACTTCGACACCGTGCTTGCGGTCAACCTGCGCGGCACCGTGCTGTGCGCCCGCGCCGCGATCCGGCATTTCCTGGCGCAAGGGCGTGGCGTGGTGCTGAACAACTCCTCGGTGCACGAAGTGGTCCCGAAGCCCGGCTACCTCGGCTACTCCGCCAGCAAGGGCGCCATCAGCAACGTGACGCGCACCCTGGCTCTGGAGTTCGCCGGCCGCGGCATCCGCGTCAACGCGGTGGCGCCGGGGGCGACCCTCACCCCGATGAATGCCGCCTGGGCCGACGACCCGGCGGCGCGCGGCGCGGTGGAGCGGCACATCCCGCTCGGGCGCAGCGCGGAAGCGTCGGAGGTCGCGGCCTGCTTCGCCTTCCTGGCCTCCGCCGACGCGGCCTACATCACGGGGCAGACCCTGTTCGTGGACGGCGGGCTGACCCTGCACGCCGACTTCCGCGAGAACTGGTCGTCCTGAAGCCTTGCCCCCAACTTTCCGCAGGTGCAAGCAACGCGTCGCGTTCACGTCCGAGGCACGCCATGACATTCAAGAGTGGCCGACACTTCCTGCAAATCCCGGGTCCGAGCAACGTGCCCGACCGCATCCTGCGCGCCATCGACCGGCCCACCATCGACCACCGCGGCCCGGAATTCGGCCGGCTGGGCCGCTCCGTGCTGGCGGGCTGCCAGGCGGTGTTCGGCACGGAGGGTCCGGTCATCATCTTTCCGGCCTCCGGCACCGGCGCGTGGGAAGCGGCCATCGTCAACACCCTGGCCCGCGGCGACCGGGTGCTGATGTACGAGACCGGGCAGTTCGCGAGCCTGTGGCGCGCGATGGCCGGGCGGTTCGGCTTGCAGGTCGATTGGGTGCCCGGCGACTGGCGGCACGGCGTCGATCCCGCGGACGTGGAGGCCCGGCTGCGCGCCGACCCGGAGCGCACGGTCAAGGCGGTCATGGTCGTGCACAACGAGACCTCGACCGGCGTCACCAGCCGTATTTCCGAGATCCGCGCCGCCATCGACCGGGCGGACCACCCGGCGCTGTTCATGGTCGATACCATCTCGTCGCTCGGCTCGATGGAGTACCGGCACGACGCCTGGGGCGTGGATGTCACCGTGTCCGGCTCGCAGAAGGGGCTGATGCTGCCGCCGGGCCTGAGCTTCAACGCGGTGTCCGACAAGGCGCTGGCGGCGGCCAAGGCGGGCGGGATGCCTCGCTCCTACTGGGACTGGCAGGAGATGCTGGCGCCGAACGCCACGGGTTTCTTCCCCTACACGCCCAGCACCAACCTGCTGTACGGGCTGGAGGAGGCGCTCGCGATGCTCCAGGAGGAGGGCCTGCCCCGCGTGTTCGCGCGCCATGCGCGCCATGCGGCGGCGACCCGGGCGGCGGTGCAGGGCTGGGACCTGGAAATCCTCTGCCAGGACCCGCGCGAGTATTCCAGCATCTTGACCGCCGTGGTGATGCCGGAGGGCCACGACGCCGACCACCTGCGGCAGGTGATCCTGGACCAGTACGACATGTCGCTGGGCGCGGGGCTTGCGAAGCTCAAGGGCCGGGTGTTCCGGATCGGGCACCTGGGCTACTTCAACGACCTCATGCTGCTGGGCACCCTGGGCGGGGTCGAGATGGGGCTGTTCGCTGCCGGCGTCCCGCACCGGGCCGGCGGCGTGGCGCGGGCAATGGACGTGCTGGCGGGCCGCACCGAGGCGGCGCAGGCGGCAAGGGCGGCATAACCGGGTCCACGAGGAAGCCCGGCTTCGGAGGGAACGGCTCATGGCGATCCGGCGCCTGACGGCCAGCGGCAACGTCCTGCTGCTGCTCTGCATCATGTATTTCATCACCTACATGGACCGCGTAAACGTCAGCACCGCCGCCGCGGCGTTCAAGTCGGAGCTGGGCCTGAGCAACACGCAGCTCGGCTTCGTGTTCTCGGCCTTCGCCTATCCCTACCTCGCGTGCCAGGTGGCCGGCGGCTGGTTCGGCGACCGGTTCGGCGCGCGGCGGACGCTGGCCGTGTGCGGGCTGATCTGGGCGGGGGCGACGGTCCTGACCGGGCTTGTGG
>CAXUIQ010000294.1:0-5498 GCA_964250815.1 uncultured Acetobacteraceae bacterium | reverse complement strand
CCGGGCGCGGCCGGTTCGCGCTGGTCGTGGGCGCGGAGAAGATGACGGCGACGCCGGGTCCGCAGGTCGGCGACAACCTGCTGGGCGCGAGCTACCGGCGGGAGGAAGGCGACATCCCCGCGGGCTTCGCCGGGGTGTTCGGCCGCATCGCCGAGCGGTACTTCCAGCGCTACGGCGACCAGTCGGACGCGCTGGCCGCGATCGCCGCCAAGAACCACAGGAACGGGGTGGACAACCCGTATGCGCAGATGCGGCGCGACCTCGGCTACGAGTTCTGCCGCACGGTCAGCGAGAAGAACCCCTACGTCGCGCCGCCACTGAAGCGCACGGACTGCTCGCTGGTCAGCGACGGCGCGGCGGCGCTGGTCTTGACGGACGAGGACACCGCGCGCGGCATGGCGAAGAACGGGGGCAAGGCGGTGCGCTTCCGCGCCGCGGCGCACGTCAACGACTTCCTGCCGCTGTCCCGCCGCGACCCCACGCGGTTCGACGGCGCGGCGCTGGCCTGGAAGCAGGCCCTGCAGCAGGCCGGTCTGACGCTCGCCGACCTGTCCTTCGCCGAGGTGCACGACTGCTTCACCATCGCCGAGCTTCTGGCCTACGAGTCCATGGGCCTGGCCGAGCCGGGCCAGGGTGCGCGGGTCGTGCTGGACGGCACGTCCGGACCGGACGGGCGGTTGCCGGTCAACCGCAGCGGCGGGCTGAAGGCCAAGGGCCACCCGGTCGGCGCGACCGGGGTGTCCATGCACGCCATCGCCGCCATGCAGTTGGCCGGGCAGGCCGGCGCCATGCAGTTGCCGCGGGCAGACGTGGCCGGCGTGTTCAACATGGGCGGCGCCGGCGTCGCGAACTACGTCAGCATCCTTGAGCCGCTGAGCTGAGGGCCGGCTAGATATACTGGGTCAAGGACAGGCTCTTGACCCCGGCGATCAGTTGGTAGGACGCCTGGAGCTTCGTCTGCAACAGGGAGATCCGGGTCGCGGTGGCCGCCAGATCCACGTTCTCCGCATTGCCGACCTGGGCGTTCAAGGCCGTCATCGTGTCGCCCAGTTGAGTGCGGCGTGCCGAGAGGCTGGACTGCACGTCACCCAGCGCGCCGGACTCGACGGCGATGGCGCCTACGGCGCTGCCCAGCAAGGCGTGCGCGCCGGCGGCCGTTGCCGGCAGGCCCGGCCCCGTCGTCGCGTTCGCGAGCGTCGCCAGCGCCTTGAGGATGTCCCGCATGTAGGACCCGGTGGTTGGCGACGCCGATGGAGTCAGCGTGTTGCGGTTCGCCAGCACGCCGACCTGTACCCGCTGTCCTTCCCCCACCTCGACCATCGGCGGCGCCGTGCCGAGGGTGGCGGAGAACGGCGCCGTGGCCGTGTCGCTCGCCAGAACCGCGGGGCCGACGGCGGCGGCCGAGGTGTCTGGAAGCGGCGGGTTGGCCGTGTCCTGTCCGGCGAACACGTAAACGTCGCCTACCTTGCTGTTCAGCAGTTGCCCGACCTGCTCCAGCGCCACCTTGGCGGATGCCGCGATGCTGCTGGCCTCCGACGGGTTAAGCCCGTTGATCGCACCCGACTTCGCGAAGAAGTCGGCGGCGATGGCGCTGATGCTGCTGAGCGCGGTCTGCGCCACGCCGAGCCGTCCGGTCGCGCTGTCGATGTTGGCCTGCCAGGCCTCCGCGTGCGTCACCTGCGGCCGCAGGTCGAGCGAGGTCTTCGCCCCGACGCCCAGCCCGGCGTAGGTCTCGGCGATGCGCCCCGTGGAGGCCTGCGTCGTCGCCGTGTCGAGCTGCCGCCGCACGGCGGCGCTGTTGTCGGCGAGGCGCGCCAGCAGCGCGCTGTTGCCCGGAGAGCTGATGGTTCCCGACATGCTACTTCACCGCGTCCAAGAGTTGCGTCCACATGGCCTGCGATGCCGAGATGACCTTGGCGTTCGCGGCGTAGGCGTTCTGCAAGCGGACCAGGTCCGCCGTCTCCGTGTCGATCGACACGCCCGTCCCGGCTGCCAGCTTCTGGTCCAGCGAGGCCCGCACCGCCTGCCCGGTCGCAAGCTTGCCGGCCGCGTCCGCCGCCAGCCCGGCGTTCTGGCTGACCAGCGACGACGCGGTGGCGGCCAGGCTCCCGGAGCCGCTGCCCAGCACCTTGTCGAGCACGTTGTCGATCAGCGCCGTGGAACCGGCCGCACCCGCTGTGTTGGCCCCGTCGCGTGTGATCGAGGGAGTGGCAACCGCTGCGGCGCTCACCTGCACGTTCTGCGCGAAGCCCGGGGTCGGCACCGCCGGCACGGTTCCGTCCGCGCCGGTGAACAGCGTCAGCCCCTGCAGGTTGAACCGCGCCGCCAGCGACTGCGCGAACTGGTCCACCCCGCTCTGCACGCCAGGAAGCGTGCTGTCCCGCAGGACGAGGTTCGCGCCGATCCGCCCGCCGACCGACTGGGCGGCGACCGGCACGCCGTCCAGGCTCAGTTGCGGCACGGCCGCCGCCGGGGTGTCCGGCGCAAGCGCCGCCGAGGCCAATGCGAACGGCCCGGTCGCGCTGCGCAACGGCAGCACCGAGCCTCCGGCTATGGCCAGCGCGTCCCCGTTCGCCTGGGTCAGCACCCGCGCGCCGGTCAGGTCCGACAGGGTGCGGATGCTGCGGTCCCGCTGGTCCTCCAGATCCGCGGTGCTCTGCCCGCTGTTCTTCGCCGTGATGATCTGGTCGGACAGGCTGCCGATGTCGTGCAGGGCGCTGTTCGCGGCGGCGACGTCGGACACCGCGGAGTCCTGCGCGGATTGCCGCGCGTCCGAGACCGCCTTGGCCAACGTGTTCACCCCGCGGGCCAGCGCGTCCGCCCCGTCCACCACGGCGCGCTGCTGCGCCGCGTTCGACGGGTCGGACTGTAGTTTCGAGAAACTGTCCCGCAGCGTCCCGAGCAGGCTCGACACGTCGAACCCGCTGCCGGGCGTGCCGGAGGCCGCGTCGATGGAAGCCAGCGCGTCGGACTGCGTTTGCTGGCCCACCACGGTCGCCGACGCCGCCAGCGCGTCCGCTTGCAGGCGCTCGTCCACGCTGCGGGTCGCGACGCCGGTGCGCACGCCCATGCCCTGCCCGGCGGCCGTGACGCTGTTGACGTCGGTGGTTTCGCGCACGTAGCCGGCCGTGCCGGCGTTCGCCACGTTCTGCGACACCGTGGCGATTTGCCGGCTGACGCTGTCCAGGCCGGACGCGGACGAATTGAGGACGCTGTCGAGGGACATGGGACGGGTCTCCGGCCTAGCGCTTCATGTCGAGCGTTTGTTGCAGCATGTCGTCCGCCGTCGTCACCATCTTGGTGTTGGCGGAGTAGGCGCGCTGGGCGACGATCAGCTTGGTGAATTCCTTGCCGATATCGACGTTGCTGCTTTCGACCGAGCTGACCACCAGGCTGCCCGCGCCGTTGCTGCCGGCCGCCAGCGTCTGCGCCGCGCCGCTGTCCTTGGTCGCGGTGAACGCCTGGCCGTCTTGCCGCTGCAGCGCGTCCGCGTTGGTGAACGTCGTGACCGGCACCCGGGCCACGGTGCGGGACTGGCCGTTGTCGTACTTCACCACCACGTCGCCGTTCGACTTGGTTTCCACGCCGCTGTAGCTGCCCGGCGCCACGCCGTTCTGCGTGAGCGACTTCAAGCTGTAGGCTGACCCCGCGAACTGCGTCAGCCCGTTGGCCTGGCCGAAGTTGCCGAGGTTCAAGTCGATGGCCTGCGGACCCGAGCCGAGATCGGCGGTCAGGTTGATTTTCGCGGCGCCGCCAGCCGCATAGGCGCTGCCGGTCACGGCGCCGCTCACCGCCGCAATGCTGCCGATCGTTCCCTGCGCCGCCGCCGGGTTGCCGGCCGTGCCGAAGTTGACCCCGGCCACCCCGATCGGCGCCGCGGCGCCCGGCTGCGAGATGGCGACCTGCCAGGCGTTGGCAGTGCCGGCCACGGGGGTCCAGGAAAGCAGCAGCGGGTGGGTCTGGCCCACCGCGTCATAGACCTGCACCTGTGAGGTGATCGGCGTGGTCCCGTCTGGCGTCGCGGGCAGGTTGGCCGCCAGCGTGACCTCCGACGTGGGCACCGGGCTGGAGCCGCCCTGGCTGATTTGGATGGGCTTCAGGGTGGTCTGGTCCGCAGTGCCGCTGGCGTCCACCGGCCACCCGTTGAGAAAGTTGCCGGAGCTGTTGACCAGGTAGCTGTCCTTGTTCAGCGAGAAGTCGCCTTCGCGGGTGTACTCGGGCAGCGCATTGAACACCGGCACGCCCTTGTTCTCGCCGACCTGGCTGCTCACCGTGAAGAAGCCCTGCCCGGCAATTGCCAGGTCCAACGGCTTGTCGGTCTGGGTGACGGTGCCCTGCACGGTGTTCACGTAGTCCGGACGCGCGACCACCGCGCCGGACTGGTTGACTGTCGCGTTGCTCTGCGTCAGCAGGTCCTCGAAGCTGGTGTCCACCCGCTTGAAGCCCACGGTTTGGCTGTTGGCGA
The DNA here is from genome assembly GCA_964250815.1 of uncultured Acetobacteraceae bacterium. GTDB lineage: Bacteria > Pseudomonadota > Alphaproteobacteria > Acetobacterales > Acetobacteraceae > CAHJXG01. The sequence continues at coordinate 1,033 of CAXUIQ010000294.1, read as the reverse complement.
CGTTGTCGCCGATGTTGGTGAACGCGGCTGACTGTGCGGTCAGGCCGCTGATCGCGGTGTTCATGGCGCCGAACAATGACATAGGCAGTGCTCCTTGGGTTGCGCTCGGCCGGGCCGGGCGGGGTCGCCAAGGCATATGGCAGGAATCGTGCCAACCCGCGGTTGCAGCGGACACGGCAAGAATCGGTCGTCAGTTCTGGTCCAAATCGGTCCGCTCGGCACAATGGGACCGGCAAAGATTGCCGAGGGCGGGCCGCCGCGGGCCGGAAACGGACGCAAATCCGCTGGCCCAGCTTTTGCTGAGGCAGCGGGCATGCACCCCTCGACCGAACCCGCCCAGGCCCTGCCTGCCCATGCCCGCACGACACGAAGCGCCCCGGCCGCGCCGCCGCGGGGCGTGCCGGGCCAGTTTGGCAGTGCGCTCGCGCAGGCGCTGGCGCCGTCGGAGCCGGCAGGCTCGGCCGCGCCGGCACTCCCTGCCGCAACCGAACCCTTGAACGCAGTCCCTGCGAAGGCGCCTCCGCCAGGCGCTGCGCCAACGACGAAAGCCGGTCCGGCGGCCGGCCCAAGCAAACCCGGCAAGAACCAGCCGGCAGCCCCGGCGGCCGAAGCGGGCGAGGATGAGCCGTCCACCGAGGCCGCCAAGCCGTCGGGTGCTCCGCAAGCCCCCACACTTTTACAACCGATCTTGCCCGCGCCGCCGCAGGCCACGGCGCTCCAGGCCGCGCCAACGGCCGCGCAGCCGACCGCCCAAACATCCGAGGCCGGCGACGCCGTTCCATCGGCGGAACAGGACGGCTCCGCAGTGCCCGCTACCGGCATCGACGGTCGCCAGCAGCCGCCCTCTGCACCCATGCTTGCCGCGGCCCAGGCTGGGGCGCCGTCCGCGTCCGCGCCGCCGCCCCGCGCCACGGCGCCGTCCCGACACCTGCGAACGTCGGGCCGCAGCGGATCGCCCGAAGCCGACGCCCGTGCCGCGCACGATCGTCGCCCGCGACGGCCCTCGGCGGGGTTCGCGGGCTCTCCAGGGAGG
>CAXUIQ010000293.1:0-5518 GCA_964250815.1 uncultured Acetobacteraceae bacterium | reverse complement strand
CCGTTTGCCCGTCATCGGGTCCGTCCTTCACAGGGGCGAACCAAGCTTAACCACCCGTTCGAGAAACAGGGACCAAGTCTCCCCGTCCACCTCCGCCCGCTGTCGAACCAGCGCATGTCAGCGGCGCACCATGCCGCAACGCCGTGCCGTTGCAGCGCCGTGGGACGCCAAGTTCGGCTTCAAATCATGGGTCCACGCCGTTCCAGGACGGCAAGGCCGGCAATGTCCCGGCAGCCCGACTTGGTTGCCGGCCTTCCCAGTAGTCGCGGAGGTAGGTATCCGGAACCGCGTCGTTCTCGGCCAGCAGCGCCTCGTGCCGCCCCTCCTTGAGCACCTGCAGGTAAACCTGCTGGCTTGCATTCCCGCCGCGCACCACCCGCCGCTGGAAATCCGCTGCGGACTTGAACTGGAAATGCGCCACATACGCGGTCGCCAGCGCATGCTCCTGGAAACCCGGGCGGCCCACGAGCGCCTGCGCCCGCTCCGGCCAATTGTCGGTGTAGCGGAGGAGGGGCACGCCGAGCACGTCGCAGACGCGGAGGCCGGGAAGGTGGTAGTCGTCCCAGAAGTGCCAGAACATGCGGGCGCCTGCGTCGATCCTGGGGTGGATCGTCCTCGGATCGGCAAAGCGTGACCGGACGAAGTTCTTGGTGTGGAAATCCATCCGGCGGTTCCGGCGGGCCAGGCCGGTCAGCACGCTGCCGGGCTGGCGCGTCCGGCGCCCGCCGGCTCCGTAGCAGACCCAATTGAAATAAACCGCGTCGAAGCGCGCCTCCAACGGCGCCATGAAGCGGGGCAGGTCGTTGTGTTCCTTGACGACCAAGAACTCGTCGATGTCGAGGAAGCAGAGCCATTCGGTCTCGAAGCGGTGGTCCGACAAGAAGCGGAGGTACATGTGCACCTGCCTGCCCTTGCTCGGGTGCCAATGCGAGTACGTGACGAATGGGCGGGCGCCCTCCAGATGCGGGGCAATGGCGTCCTTGAGGGTGGAAGCGTCGTCGTCATTGGAATAAAGGTAAACGTGGTCGATGCCGATGGACTGGTGGTAATCAAGCCATTCGAGGATGTCCTCCTCTTCCCACCGGGCGCAGGCCACCAGCGAGAATTTGTATTCCGGCATCGCCTTGCCCCTGGTTTCCATTCTGGAACTATCCCGGGAATCCGTTTCGGAGCAACACGCAATCCCGCGGCCTCCGCCACCCCGCAACAGTTTCGTGACACCGCGCCCCGACCCGGCCATCCTGGGGCATCGCCGCACCCGGACGGCCCATGAACCAAGGAAGCGCCCATGCTCGGATTGATGCAATCGCAGCCGCTGCTGATCTCCTCCATCATCACCCACGCCGCCCGCCACCACGGGCAGGCCGAGGTCGTGTCCCGCACGGCCGAAGGCGCGATCCACCGCACGGACTACGCCGGGATCGAGCGGCGTGCCCGCACCCTGGCCCGCGCGCTGCTGCGGCTCGGCGTGCAGCCCGCCGACCGGGTGGCGACGCTCGCCTGGAACGGGCACCGGCACCTGGAGCTGTACTACGCGGTGTCCGGCATGGGGGCGGTCATCCACACGGTGAACCCGCGCCTTGCCCCCGACGACATCGCCTTCATCCTGAACGACGCCGGCAGCGGCCTCGTGTTCGCCGACACGACCTTTGTCCCGCTGCTCGCCGCCGTGGCACCCCTCGTCCCCGGGGTGCGGGCCTTCGTCATGCTGGCGGACCCGGCGGAGATGCCGGAGGCGGCGCTGGCGCCGGGCCAGGCGCTGCTGTGCTACGAGACGCTGCTGGCCGACGCGGACGACGACTTCGCCTGGCCGCTGCTCGACGAGCGGCAGGCCAGCGGGCTGTGCTACACCTCCGGCACCACGGGCCGGCCCAAGGGCGTGCTCTACAGCCACCGCAGCACCCTGATCCATGCCTACGCGATCAACCTGCCGGACGTGCTGGGCCTGCGCAGCACCGACCGCGTGCTGCCGGTGGTGCCGATGTTCCACGTCAACGCCTGGGGCACGCCGTATGCCGCGCCGATGGTGGGCGCCAGCCTCGTCATGCCCGGGCGCCACCTGGACGGCGCCAGCATGCAGTCGCTGATGAACGACGAGCGCGTCACCATGTCGGCCGGGGTGCCGACGGTGTGGATGGGCCTCTTGCAGCACCTGCGCGCGACCGGGGGCCGGCTCGACACGCTGAAACGCCTGGTGTGCGGCGGCTCGGCCTGCCCGCCCATGCTGATCGACACCTTCGCCCAGGACTACGGGGTGCAGGTGGACCATGCCTGGGGCATGACGGAAACCAGCCCGCTCGGCACCTACAACAGCCCGAAGCCCGGCTTCGAGGCGCTCGCGCCGGAGGAGGCCCAAGCCCTTCAATACAAGCAGGGCCGCGCCGTGCCCGGCCTCGACATCAGGATCGTGGACGACGAGGGCCGCGCGCTGCCCTGGGACGGCCGGACCTACGGCAACCTGATGGTGCGGGGTCCCTGGGTGATCCGGCGCTATTTCAATGCCGAGACGGACGCGACCGACGCGGAGGGCTGGTTCGCCACCGGGGACGTCGCCACCATCGACCCGCACGGCGTGATGGAGATCACCGACCGCACCAAGGACATCGTGAAGTCCGGCGGCGAATGGATCAGCTCCATCCAGCTTGAGAACATCGCCGTTGATCACCCCGACGTGGCCGAAGCCGCCATCGTCGGCGCGCGCCACCCGAAATGGGACGAGCGCCCGCTCTTGATCGTCGTGCCCAAGCCCGGGCACGCCATCGACGGGGCGGCGCTGCTCGCGTCCTACGCCGGCAAGGTCGCCAAGTGGTGGACGCCGGACGAGGTGGTGGTGGTCGAGCAGCTTCCGCACACCGCGACGGGCAAGCTGAACAAGCTGGCGCTGCGCCAGCAGTTCCGCGACTACAAGCTGGCGTCCGTGGCGGATTAGCGCCGCGGCGGCGGAAGCTGCACCAGGACGCGCCCCGGCGCCCGGGGGGCGGGGCCCCCGGGGCGCTCGCCCGGCGGGGGCGCCGCGGCGGGGCGGCCAGACGCCATAGGGGCTGGCCGGCGCCGCCGTGCCCTTCGGCGGCGCCATCGGCGTCACCACCCGGCCGAACACCCGGCGCTGGTAGTCCTCCCCGCGGTCGGCGTTGGCGGAATGGTAGTTCGCGGTCGCCAGGCTCCAATCGCCAGTCTGGCGATAGAGCGCCGACAGGAAGCGCGCGGCGTAGCGGGCGTTCGCCGCCGGCTCGAACGCTTCGTCGAGGCTCGCGAAGGCGTTGGGGTGGTGCATCAGGTTGACCTGCATGCAGCCCACGTCGATGGAACGGGTGCCGCGGGCCTGCAAGGCGCGCACCGCGTCGATGGCGCCCTCCTTGCTGTTGAAGAAGAAGCCGGCGCCCTCGACGTTGATGGTCCAGGGCCAGGGGCGCACCCGCTTGGTCAAGGGGTCCAGCCGACCGCTTTCCACGCGGGACATCGCCGGCATCAGCGTGTCCGGGATGCGCGGCACCTTTTGCGCGGCGGCGATGGCGGCCTCGCAGGCGGCATAGGGCGCGTCAGGCTCGGCCCGGGCCGGAGCCGCAGCCAGCACGAGCGCCACGGCAGCGGCTTTCCCTAGCATTCGATGCGACACGGTTCCATGATGCAGGGCTGCTGCTTACCGCATCGCCGGGCGGGACGCCACCGCCCATGCGGCGATCGGATCAGGCGGCGATCAGCCCGCCCAGCCGGGCCAGCGCCGCCAGGTGGCTGTCGGTGTCGCCGAAGCCGCGCTCGATCATGGTCATGCGCTTGAAGTGGTGGCCCACGGCGTATTCCATCGTGACGCCGATGCCGCCGTGCAACTGGATCGACTCCTGGCCGATGTGGCGTCCGCTGCGGCCGATCTGCACCTTGGCGGCGTGCATGGCGCGCTGCCGCTCCGACGGGTCGGGTTCCGACGCCATCATGGTGGCATAGAGCGCCATGCTGCGCGCCTGCTCCAGGGACACGTACATGTCCACGGCGCGGTGCTGCAACGCCTGGTTCTCGCCGATGGCGCGGCCGAACTGCTTGCGGGTCTTGAGGTAATCCACCGTCATGGCGTGCATCGCGCCCATCACGCCGACAGCCTCGGCGCACAGGGCGGCCAGCATCTCGTCGTTGGCCTGTTCCAAGACCGGGAGCGCTTCGGCCGGGTCGCCCAGCGCCTCCGCGGGCGCGTTCGCCAGGGTGATCTCGGCGGCGCGCATGCCGTCCTGGGTCGGGTAGCCGCGGCGCGACACGCCGGGCGCGTCGGCATCCACCAGGAACAGGCCGATGCCGTGGCGCTCCCGGTGGGTACCGGCGGCGCGGGCGGTGACGAGCAGGGTGTCGGCGCTGTCGCCGTGGAGCACTAAGCTTTTCTCCCCGGACAGGCGCCAGCCATCGCCGTCGCGCTCCGCCCGGGTTTTCACGTCGTTCAGGCTATGGCGCGACTGCCGCTCCACTTGCGCATAGGCCAGCACGTGCTCGCCCGCGGCGATGCCGGGCACCAGTGCCTGCATCTGCGCTTCCGACGCGGCGAGGCGGAGCAAGGCGCCGCAGGCGACGACAGTGGCGAAGTACGGCTCGACTACCAGGGCGCGGCCGAACGCTTCCATGACGATGGCGGTATCGACCAGCCCGCCGCCGAAGCCGCCCTGCGCCTCCGTGAATGGCAGGCCGAGCAGGCCGAGGTCGGCGAACTGCGCCCAGATGTCCCGGCTCCAACCCTCCGGCGCTGCGCGATAACCCTTGCGCGCCTCGAAACCGTAGCGGTCGGCGAGCATGCGTTCCACGCTGTCTTTCAGCAGCCGCTGCTCGTCGCTGAGATCGAAGTCCATGCCGTCTCCCCCGGTTCGCGTTGGGGTCAGCGTAGCCGAAACGCGCGGCCCCGCTAACCCCCAACGCGCCGCAGGGCTACAGGCCGTTCTTCACCTTCTCCGCACCGGTCGTGACCGCGCGGCCGGCGGCGCTCACGTCCTGCCCGGCGCCGGCCGTGGTGTTGCAGGCGCTCAGCAAAGGCACCGCTGCGGCGAACGCGAAGGCGAGCAGCAGGGCACGGGCAACGGATCGACTCATCTGGACACGCATCGAAACCTCCTTGGGTGCAAGCATCGCATTCCAACTCGCGATGCCCGCCGTGGTTCCGGTTAGAACCCAAGGATCGCTTTGGCAACAATATTCCGCTGGATCTCGTTCGACCCGCCATAGATCGAGATCTTGCGCCAGTTGAAGTAGGTGGGCGCCGCCTCCGCCGCGTATTCGGGGCCGACCGGCGGCTCGTTGCTGCCGTGCTCGTGGTCGTCATACGGCAGGATGTAGGGGCCTACCACGTCCATCAGCAGCTCCGTCGTCGCCTGCTGGATTTCGGAGCCTTTGATCTTGAGGATGGAGCTGGCCGGGTTCGGCAACGCGCGGTCGCGCTTGCGCTCGTCGGCGACGACGCGGAGCTGGGTCATCTCCAGCGCCTTCAGCTCCACCTCGACGGAGGCGACGCGCTCGCGGAAGTGCGGCTCCTCGCTCATCGCGCGGG
>CAXUIQ010000292.1:0-5549 GCA_964250815.1 uncultured Acetobacteraceae bacterium | reverse complement strand
GCGCCCGCAGCGGCGGCGCTGGCGTTGTTGTTGGGGCGGGGGGTGGTGTTATGGCAATAAGCGCGGCAAGCGGCGGAGCCGCGGCGACGGGCAGGCGGACGGTTTCGGTGCTGGGCAGCACCGGCAGCGTCGGGCGCAGCACGGTCCAGTTGCTCCTCGCGAACCCGGCCCGTTTCCAGGTGCGCGCCTTGGTCGGCGGGCGCAACGCGGCGTTGCTGGCGGACCAGGCCCGGCTGCTGGGGGCGGAGCTTGCGGTCATCGCCGAGCCGGACGGCCTTGCCGCGCTGGATGCGGCGCTGGCCGGCACCGGCGTCCGGACGGCGGGCGGCGAGGCGGCGGTGCTGCAAGCGGCGTCCTTGCCGGCGGATTGGACGATGGCGGCGATCACGGGCGCTGCCGGCCTGCCCAGCACCCTGGCCGCGATCAAGCGCGGTGCCGCGGTGGCGCTGGCCAACAAGGAGGCGCTGGTCTGCGCCGGCGAGGTCATGCTCCGCGCCGTGCGGGACGCGGGCGCGACCCTGCTTCCGGTGGATTCGGAGCACAACGCGATCTTCCAGGCGATGGCGGAGGGCAACCGGGGTGCCGTGGAGCGCATCGTGCTGACCGCGTCCGGCGGCCCGTTCCGGCTGGCGTCCACCGAGGAGATGGCGCGCGCCACGCCGGAAGCCGCACTTCGCCATCCCGTGTGGTCGATGGGTGCCAAGATCAGCATCGACTCGGCGACGATGATGAACAAGGGGCTGGAACTCATCGAGGCCGCCCGGCTGTTCGCGATGGACGAGGGGGACATCGGCATCCTGGTGCACCCGCAGTCGGTGATCCACGGCCTGGTGCATTTCCGCGATGGCAGCGTGCTGGCGCAGATGGGATCGCCCGACATGCGCATCCCCATCGCGCACGCCCTGGCCTGGCCATCGCGGCTGCCCACGGAGTTGCCGCGTCTGGACCTGGCGGCGCTCGGCACGCTGGAGTTCCACGCGCCCGATCCCGTCCGCTTCCCGGCGCTGCGGCTGGCGCGGGCCGCCTTGCGCGCGGGCGGCGGCGCACCCACAATCCTGTCCGCGGCCAACGAGGTGGCGGTCGAGGCGTTCCTGGGCCGTCGCCTGGGCTTCACCGCCATCGCTGCCCTCGTGGAAGCCGTGCTGGAGCGGCTTGGGCCTCAAGCCGCGGACAGCTTGGATGCGGTGTTGGACCTGGACGCATCCGCCCGGCGTGCCGCCCACCAGATTGCCGCCGCAAAAGCGGCCTGAGGACCCGTGATGATCGTCCCCGACTTCCTCCGCAGCGTCGCCGCCTTCATCGTCGTGCTCGGCGTCCTGGTATTCGTGCACGAGCTGGGCCACTACCTGGCGGCGCGCTGGCGCGGGGTGCACGTCGAGGCGTTCTCGATCGGGTTCGGCCGGTCGATCGCTAGCTGGACCGACCGGCTGGGCACGGTGTGGAAGCTGGCCTGGCTGCCGCTCGGCGGCTACGTGAAGCTGCATGGCCAGGAGCGCCCGGAGGACGTGGCGCCCGAGGTGCGGTCGCGCTGGCTGGCGGGTCGGACGTTCCATGAGAAGCCGGTGCTGTCGCGGGCCATCGTGGTCGCAGCCGGTCCGGTCGCGAACTTCCTGCTGGCAGCCGTGCTGTTCGCGGCGTTGTTCGCCACCGTGGGCCGCCCCGTCACGGTCCCGGTGGTTGGCGAGGTGGTGGCGGACGGCGCCGCCGCCAAAGCCGGGCTTCGGTCCGGCGACCGCGTCGAGGCGATCGACGGCACGGCCGTGACGCGGTTCGAGGACATCCAGCGCATCGTGTCCGCGAATCCGGACCGGGAACTGAGCCTGCGCATCCTGCGCGACGGCCAGGAGCAGACGGTCGCGGTGCTGGCCGGCGGGCGGGATGCGGGCGGTGGACGGCGGGTGGGCTTCCTGGGCGTGCGCGGCGGCGGCACCGAGTTCACCAGGCTCGACCCGTTGCAGGCGGTCGCCGTCGGGGTCGAGCAGACCTGGGATGTGACCGTGCAGACCGTCGCAGGGCTGGGCCAGATGCTGAGCGGCGCGCGCAACACGGACGAGCTGGGCGGCCCGCTGCGGATCGCCCAGCTTTCGGGGCAGGTGGCGCAACTCGGGGTGGCAAGCCTGGTCAGCTTCATCGCGGTGCTGTCGGTGAACCTCGGGCTGATCAACCTGTTCCCCATCCCGATCTTGGACGGCGGGCACCTGCTGTTCTACCTGGCGGAGGCGGTACGCGGCCGGCCGCTGCCGCCACGGGCGCAGGAATACGGCTACCGCGCCGGCTTTGCCGTGCTCGCCTGCTTGTTCGTGTTCGCCACATGGAACGACCTGACCCACCTGGGCCTGTTCCGTTGGGTAAGCGGGCTGATCGGCTAACGCGACCAAGAGGGTTGGCGGAACGGCTTCGGCCAAGGGGTTATCGGGCGATTTGAGAGGACGGTCTCCACAGGCCTTGGCGATGGGCAGCACTGCGATTACAAAGCCGGCACTGTTGCCATGGCGACCGCGCCGACGTGCCCGCCCCCAGGAGGACCTGCCTGTTGCCCCAACGACGCGCCGCGCTGCTTGCGACCGCTTGCCTGCTCCCGCTCGTCTTGGGCGAGACGGCCTTGGCGCAGGTCCGGCGCGTGCCGCGCAGCGCCGCGGTCCAGCGCACGCTCTCGCCCGCCCGCGCCGCGCCGGGAGGCGTCATCTCCGCCATCAAGGTGGAAGGCAACCAGCGGATCGAGGAAGGGACGATCCGTTCCTACATGCTGGTCCAGCCCGGCGATCCCTTCGACCCCGGGCGCATCGACCGCAGCCTCAAGACGCTGTTCGCCACCGGCCTGTTCCAGGATGTGATGCTGCGCCGGGATGGCAGCGTGCTGGTCGTGAAGGTGCAGGAGAACCCGATCGTCAACCGGATCGCGTTCGAGGGCAACCGCAAGCTGAACGACGACACGTTGCGGGGCGAGCTGCAGCTTCGCGCCCGCGCCGTGTTCACGCCGCAACTGGCGCAGGCCGACCGCCAACGGCTGCTCGACCTTTATGCCCGGCGCGGTCGGTTCGCCGCGACCGTGGTGCCCAAGGTGATCCGCCTTGAGCAGAACCGGGTCGATGTGGTGTTCGAGATCAACGAAGGCGACACAACGCTGGTGAGCCGCATCGCCTTTGTCGGCAACCACGCCTTCAGCGAGAGCCGGCTGCGCGAGGTGATCAACAGCCGGGAGCAGGCGTTCTACCGCATCCTGTCCTCCAGCGACCAGTATGACCCGGAGAAGATCAACTTCGACAAGGAGCTGCTCCGGCGGTTCTACCTGAAGAACGGCTTCGCCGACTTCGAGGTGAAGGACGCGACGGCCGAGCTGTCGCCCGACCGCCGCGCGTTCTTCGTCACCTTCACGATCAGCGAGGGGGAGCGGTACACGGTCGGCCAGGTCAGCATCGACAGCAAGCTGCGCCACCTCAGGGGCGAGGAGCTGACGCCGCTGCTGCAAATCGCGCCCGGCGACACCTACGACGGCGACGTCGTCGAGCGCACGACCCAGGCGATCCAAGACGCGGTGCAGAACCGCGGCTACGCCTTCGTGGACGTGAAGCCGCGCATTGCCCGCGACCGCGCCAAGAAGACGGTCGATTTGGTGTTCGACGTGACCGAAGGGCCGCGGGTCTATGTCGAGCGGATCGACATCTCCGGCAACACGCGCACCAAGGACAAGGTGATCCGGCGCGAGTTCCGGCTGGCGGAAGGGGACGCGTTCAACGCCGCGACCATCCGCCGGTCGCGGCAGCGCCTGCAGGACCTCGGCTACTTCAACAGCGTGACGGTCACGCCGTCGCCGGGGAGCGCTGCCGACCGGGCGGTGCTGAACGCGGTGGTGGACGAGAAGGCGACCGGCGAGCTGACGCTGGGCGGCGGGTACTCGACCGACGCGGGCGCCCTGGTCAACGTGGGGCTGCGGGAGCGCAACCTGGTCGGCACCGGCATCGACGCCAGCGTCAACGGCGTGCTGGCGCAGCGGCGCAGCCAGTTGGACCTGTCGGTCACCGATCCCTACTTCCTGGACCGCAACCTGGTGGCCGGCATCGACCTGTTCGACGTGAACAACAACAACCAGGACATCGCGGCCTACAACGAGTCGCGGGTCGGCGGCGCGCTCAGGCTCGGCTACGAGTTCAACGAGCACCTGCGGCAGGCCTGGACGTACTCGCTGGTGAGCCGGCGCATCTTCGACGTGCAGCCGGGCGCCAGCATCTATGTCCAGAACCAGGCCGGCACGTCGCTGCTGTCGCAGATCGGGCAGACGATCTCGCTGGACTACCGGGACAGCCGGACCGAGCCGCACGAGGGATTCCTGGTCCGCCTCGGCACGGACTTTGCCGGGCTGGGCGGCACGGCCCGTTATGTGCGGACCAAGCTCGACGGCACCTACTACATCCCGCTGGAGCGGTTCACCGGCGACGCCGACTGGGGCATCGCCTTGTCGGCGGGCGGCGGCTACCTGGCGCAGTTGGGCCGGGAAGAGAAGATCATCGACCGCTTCTTCCTGGGCGGCGACAACCTGCGCGGCTTCCAGTCGGGCGGCGCAGGCCCCCATGCCATCAGCAACGTCGCCGGCATCGGGACCAACGACAGCATCGGCGGTCGGCTGATCTACACCCAAACGACCGAGCTGCGCTTCCCGCTGCCCATTTCCGCCGACCTCGGCCTGTCCGGCCGGGCATTCGTCGATGTCGGCTCCTTGAGCGAGGTGACGCGGCTCGGGGCGATCAACGGGGTGGTGCCCCGCCTAGTCTCGACGGGTCCCTCGCCCCGCGTCGGCACCGGCGTCGGCGTGTCCTGGAAGACGCCGTTCGGCTTGATCAACATCGACATTGCCCAGGCCGTCGTCAAACGCTCCTACGACCAGACCCAGGTGTTCCGGTTTGGCTTCGGCACACGGTTTTGAGGTTCGCATGACAGTCCTGACCCGCTCCGCCGCCGTTGCGGCCGCCTTGCTGACCCTGGGTTCGCTCGCCCACCGCCTAGAGGCGGCGCAGCAAAGCCCCGGCTACTTCATCCCGCCCGCGGGTGGGGGCGCCGTGGCGCCGCGGACGGCGGCGCAGCAGGTCGAGAAGCTGATCGGGGAACGGCGGGAGAAGCTCAACGAGGACGCGCAGAAGGAGCAGGCCGCCTGGCGGGACCTGCAGCAGGCCCTGGCGAACCAGCGCGCCAGCCTGAGCGCCGACCAGATCCGCACCAAGGAGCGCGAACTGCAGGAGCGCGTCACCAACTCCCAGCGCCAGTTCCGCGACCGCAACCGCTTCATCCAGGAAGCCGCCCAGGTCGGCCTGGCGCAGATCGAGCGCATGCTCATTGCGACGATCCGCCAGGTGGCGGAAAGCCGGGGCATGAACCTGGTGCTGCACCGGGCGCAGGTGGCCCTGAACATCAACGAGTTCGACATCACCGACGCGGTTGTCGAACAGATGAACAAGACGCTGCCCAGCGTGACCCTGCCGCCCGACGGCGTTTCGGCCGTGGCCGCCCAGGCGTCGCCCCCCGCCCAAGCCGCACCGGCCGCCCAGGCCCAGGCT
>CAXUIQ010000291.1:0-5574 GCA_964250815.1 uncultured Acetobacteraceae bacterium | reverse complement strand
GCAGTGAAAGGCTAGAGCCGATCGCGGGTCAGTTTGGCGGCGCAGCCGCCGGGCCGAGCCGCGTGTATCGACTCTGCGAACATAGAACCATAGCGGATTGCGCCAAACTTGGGCGCAATCCGCTATAGGCGACGAGGAAGTCGCTCTGATATCCGAGCATACACCCGATGCAGCCGTAATCGCGAGGCTGGCTCGCCGCGTTCCTATCCAGAGACTCCGGTGCGGAAGCAGACCATGCGTGTCGAGTTGCTGCTCAAGATCAGATCTGAGCCGATTGGACAGCCTGCTCGAGATCCTGGAAGCTCGGCATATGCTCATTCGGCACCATCTTGCGGCCAGTCTCGACGCTTACTTGAGGTGCGTTGCCGTGCAGATGTGAGACCAAGACGGCGCGGATGACCTCGAAGTACTTGGCTTCCTCCTCGACGATCGTGCGCAGCCTTGTGGCGCAAGGGCCTGTGAAGCCGTAGGCCAGCAGAACGCCCAGGAAGGTCCCCACGAGTGCGCCGCCTATCATCTCGCCGAGCACGGACGGTGGCTCATTGATGTGGCTCATCGTCTTGACGACGCCGAGCACGGCCGCGACGATGCCGAGCGCGGGCAGGCTGTCCGCCATCGTCTGCAGCGCGTGCGCGCCGTGCAGTTCCTCGTGCAGCATCTTCTTCAGCTCGCGCGCCATCACGTCCTCGATCTGATGCGGATCGTCCGCATTCATGCCGACCATGCGCAGGTAGTCACAGATCAGGTTGGTCGCGTGATGATTGGCGAGGATGCGAGGGAACTTCTGGAACGCCGCGCTCTCGGCCGGCTTCTCGATGTGAGGCTCCAGCGCCATCGCGCCCTTCGTGCTGGCCAGGCGCACGAAGTAGTAGAGGAGCGAGAGCAGGTCCACGTAGTCGGTCGCCTTGTAGCTTGAACCGCTCATGACCTTCTTGAAGCCGCCGAGCGTGTGCTTCACGTCGTGCATGCTGTTCGACATGACGAACGTGCCGACAGCAGCGCCGCCGATCGAGAGCAGCTCGAAGGGCAGCGACTCGATGAGCGGCTTCAAGCTGCCGCCCGAGGCGAGATAGCTGCCGAAGACGCAAGCGAGCAGGAAGCCGAAGCCGCCGATAGCTAGCACGGTGCGGCCTCAGCGCGCGGAAGTTCTGGCTGCGTCATGCGACTCGCCTTGAGTGGGGGTTTCCTGGGAAGTCGCTGCGGGGGTTGGCGCAGCCGATGCAGGCGAGGCCTGGCGCAGCACGGTGATCGCTATGCGCCGGTTCGCGGCGGCCATCGGGTCCCCAGGCACGAGAAGTTCATGGTCGGCGTGGCCGCTGACGCTCTGCAGGCGCGAGTCGGGCAGGCCAGCCTCGACGAGCAGCCGCCTCGTGGCGTTCGCGCGGTCGCTCGACAGATCCCAGTTCGTTCGGTCGCCGCCACGGAAGGGCTGAGCATCGGTGTAGCCGCCGATGCTGACAGGTTCCGCGAGCCGAAGGAGCGCGGGCGCAACCTTGGCGAGCAGCGCGCGCGCCCAAGGGGTCGGCGTCGAGGAACCTGTGTCGAACATGGGCCGGTTCTCGGCATCGAGGATCTGCACGCGCAGTCCCTGCGGCGTGATATCGACCGCGAGCTGGCGCCCGAGCGCGGCCAGGTCCGGATCCGAGCGCACCAACTCGCGGATCTGCCTCGCGGCCTGCTCGAAGGCGGCTCGCTCCTTCGCGGCTGGAGATGTGGCCAGCTGGGAGATCTCATCCGCCTTCATGGGCATGAGCGATCGCTCGGCCACGGGCTGGGGCGCTGAGGGCTGGCCGGCCACCTCGACGCTGGGCCGGTTCAGAAGGCGATAAGGGCGCGCGGCCTCGCCTTGGCCCGAGCCCGCCCCTGGCTCCGGCGTGGTCCCTGCCGTCTCGTCCGTTGCTGGTGGGCCGTCACCTTCGTCGGCTGCGTCAACGTAAGGGCGCGTCTTGGCGTTCACGACGCGGACGGCTCCCTTGTCCGACACGAGCGAGCCGCTGATGTTCGGCGTCAAGCCACCGAAAGGCTTGCCGAAGCCGGACTTGCTGTGGGCGAGTAGGCTGTTCGGGCTGAAGTAGTCGGCGAGACCTTGCCGCTGCTCCGGCGTCGTGGAGTTGAGGAGCCACATGAGCAGGAAGAAAGCCATCATCGCCGTCACGAAGTCGGCGTAGGCCACCTTCCACGCGCCGCCGTGATGGCCGCCCTCGACCACCTCTTCCTTGCGGATGATGATCGTTGCCTTGGCGTCTTTTTTCCTGCTGCTCATGCCCAACCCCGCCGATGTGGCGGCAAGATGCGGCAGAAGGCTTAATCCTTCGCTAATGCAGCAATTCAGGCCGCCAAGGCCCGCGCGAACACCGCCGGGTCCACGTTGCCGCCGCTCAGCACGGTGCCCACCACGCGCCCGCGGGCAACGAACCGGCCTGACAGCAACGCGGCCAGGCATACGGCCCCGCCGGGTTCCACGACCAGCTTCAAGTGGGTGAACGCGAAGGCGATGGCTGCCAGCACCTCGGCGTCGGTGACGGCGATGCCGCCCGCGACCCGGGTGCGGTTGACCGCGAAGGTCAGTTCCCCCGGCATCCGGGCCAGCAGCGCGTCGCAAAGCTCGGAGCCGCCCGGCGGGTTGCTCACCCGCTCGCCGAGGCGGAGCGAGCGCCCGGTGTCGTCGGCCCCTTCCGGCTCGACCGCGACGACCTCGACGCCGGGCCGCACGCCCTCGGCGGCCAGCGTCCACCCGGCGATCAGGCCGCCGCCGCCAGTGCAGACCAGCAGCGAATCGATTGGCAGCCCGCCCGCGTCCTCGAACAACTCCAGCGCCGCCGTGCCCTGCCCGGCGATGACCTGCGCATGGTCGAAGGGCGGGATCAACGATGCGCCGGTACGCTCGACGTACTGGCGGGTCAGTGCCTCCCGGTCGTCGGTCGCGCGGTCGTAGTGCACGATCTCGGCCCCCCAACGCCGCGTACTGTCGATCTTCACCTGCGGCGCGTCGCGCGGCATGAAGATCGTGGCGGTGGCGCCGATGGACTGCGCGGCGCAGGCGAGGGCCTGGCCGTGGTTGCCGGAGGAGTGCGTCACCACGCCGGCCCGCCGCCCGGCCTCCGTGAGCTGCAAGGCGGCGTTGGTCGCGCCACGCAATTTGAAGCTGCCGGTCTTCTGCAAAGGCTCGGCCTTCAGCAGCACGGTGCCGCCGGTCAGCTCGTCCAAACGCGCGTTGCGCAGCGTGGGGGTGCGGACGACGCGCCCGGCAATCCGCCGCGCGGCGGCGGCCACGTCGTCATGGGTCGGAAGCGGCGGCATCGTGCTCTCCCCGGTGCGGCAGGCGGGCAAAGAACGCGCCTGGCCGCTGCGTGACTAGATAGATGCGGAACCGCTCGGCCTCCACCCCGTCCGGCGCGCCGGCGCGTGTGCGGACCACCTGGCCGATCTGCCGGGCCGTTGCCCAATAGGCCGGGTCGGGCGGCGCGGACCGGCGCTGGCTGACCAGCAGCAGCCCTGGCCCGGCGCTGTCGGCCGGCGGCAGGCGGAACAGCGCCCAGCGGTCCTCGGCCCCCAGCACTGGCACATCCGGCGGTGCGCGCCAGGCAAGCACGCTGGCGAGGCCGTATGCCTCGGACGCGATCCAATCCACGCCTTGCTTTCGCCGCATCGCCTCCAGGTCGCGGGACACCGCGCCCCAGCCGCCGAGACGGATCAGCGTCGGGTCCAGCCGCCGCGGCAGCGGGAACGGCGCTGCGGCGCCCTGCACATAGGCCAGCGCCGTGATCGCCAGGCCAAGCGCCACCGCCGGCCGCCACAAGCGCCAGCCCAGCCCGGCGGCGCAGACCGCCGCGGCGGGATAAACGATGGCGGGCCAGTTCGCCTGCACCCGGTCCCCGACCGCGTGCTGCACAAAAACCAGCAAGCCCGGCGCCGTGAGCGCCGCGAGCAGCGACCAAGCCGGGTCCCTCCCAACGGCGCGGCGCAGGGCGGCCCACACCCCGGCCGACAGCAGGATGAACACCAAGGGCGTGGCCAGGCCCGCCTGCCCGCCCAGCAGCTCCGACAGGTGGCGCAGCGCCGCGCCAGGGTCCCAATCCCCGGTCCGCCCACCCTGCTTGGCAAAGCTGGCCCAGCCGTGCCCGGCGTTCCACAGCACCACCGGGGCGAACACCGCCGCCGCGACGGCGCCGCCGAGCCACAAGGAGGCGCTGCGGAACCAGCGGCGCAGCCCGGGCACCCACAGGAGCCACAGCACGATGCCGAGGCCCAGAAAGCCGCCGGTGTACTTGCTGGCCACCGCGCAGCCGGCGAAGAAGCCCACCGCCAGCCACCACCGCCCGTCGCCGGAGCGCAGCAGCCGCGCCAGCGTCCACAGCGTCGCTGCCCAGAACAGCAGCAGCGGAGTGTCCGGCGTCATCGTGACCGCCCCCACCCCAACCAGCAGCGTGCCGTTCAGCAACGCCGCCGCGGGAACACCAAGCCGCCGACCGGGGAACAGCAGATCCGCCGTCCGCGCCACCAGCACCGAGCCGAGGGCGGCCGACAGCGGCGCCCACAGCCGCACGCCCAGCGCGTCCTCCCCCGCAATGGCGGCGCCGGCCCTGATCCACAGCGCCACCATCGGCGGATGGTCGAGGTAGCCCGGCGCCAGCGCGTGCGACCACACCCAGTAGTATGCCTCGTCTTCCGACAACGGCGTCGCTGCCGCGACGGCGAGGCGAATCAGGGTCAAGACCAGCAGGGCAAGCGCCATGCATCCCCGATCCGCCTCCCGTGGCGGCGCGTCAAGCCGCGCCGCTCCCTGAACCAACCGGCCCGGAGTTACCGCCGCGTGCCCAGCAATGCCGGAGTGCCCCCATGATCTCGTTTATCGGCGCCATCGTCATCGGCGGCTTCGCCGGGCTGGTCGCCAAGCTGCTGACCCCGGGCCGCGACCCCGGCGGCTTCATCTTCACCATCTTGCTCGGGATTGCCGGCGCGTTGGTCGCGACCTTTCTGGGCCAGGCGGTGGGATTGTACCGGCCAGGCCAGTCGGCTGGGTTCATCGGGGCGGTGGTTGGCGCGGTGATCATCCTGTTGGTGTACCGCGCGGTCGCGCGCCCGCGGACGTAGTGACCGGGCCGCCGCTACAGGGGCACGCCGGCCAGGTTGCGGCTGGTGCGGATGGTTTGCAGCGTCTGCACCCGGCTCACCGAGGCCGCGCCGGTCAGGCGCCGGGTCAGCGCGTTCTCGTGCGCCGTGTCCTGCGCCACCAGGCGCAGCAGGAAGTCGCCGCCGCCGCGGATCATGTGGCATTCCCGCACCTCGGGCCACTCCGCCACCTCCGCTTCGAACGCCGAAAGCACTGTCTCCTTTTGGCTGTCCAGCCCGATCAGCGCGAAGAACACGATCTCCCATCCCAGGCGGGCCGGGTCGGTGTCGGCATGGTAGCCGCGGATGATGCCGGCCTCCTCCAGCCGCCGGACCCGGCGCAGGCAAGGGGGTGCGGTGATGTCGGCACGCCGGGCCAGCTCGACATTGGTCATGCGGCCGTCCATCTGAAGCTCGGCCAGGATGCGCCGGTCGATCTCGTCCAGCTCCGCCACGTGGTCG
>CAXUIQ010000290.1:0-5614 GCA_964250815.1 uncultured Acetobacteraceae bacterium | reverse complement strand
CGGGTTCACGACGTCGCGGCGACGGTCCAGGCCGTCCGGGTCTGGCAGCGGCTGGCTGGCTGACCTATGATCCCAGGAAAAGATCGAGGAACACCATGACCACCAGCAGGCGCCTGTTCGGCACGGACGGCATCCGCGGCAAAGCGAACGTCGATCCGATGACGGCGGAGACGGCGCTGCAGTTGGGCCAAGCGGCCGGGCTGATCTTCGTCCGCGGCAACCACCGGCACCAGGTGGTGATCGGCAAGGACACCCGCCTGTCCGGCTACATGATCGAGCCGGCCTTGGTCGCGGGCTTCATCGGCGCCGGCATGGACGTGACCCTGGTCGGCCCGTTGCCGACCCCGGCCATTGCCATGCTGACCCGCAGCCTGCGCGCCGATCTCGGCGTGATGATCTCGGCATCGCACAACCAGTTCGAGGACAACGGCATCAAGCTGTTCGGCCCCGATGGGTTCAAGCTGTCCGATCAGACCGAGGCGGAAATCGAGATGCTGATGGCGGCAGACCGGTCCGCACAGCTCGCAGCGCCGTCCAAGCTCGGCCGCGCGGTGCGCCTGAACGATGCCGGCGGGCGCTACATCGAAGCCGCCAAGGGCACGTTCCCCCGCGGCGTCACGCTGTCCGGGCTGAAGATCGTCGTGGATTGCGCGAACGGCGCCGCCTACAGCGTGGCGCCGACCGTGCTGTGGGAACTGGGCGCCACCATCATCCCGGTGGGGGTGGAACCCGACGGGTTCAACATCAACAGCGGCTGCGGCTCCACCGTGCCGTCCTTCTTGTGTTCCAAGGTGCTGGAGCACCGGGCCGACCTCGGCCTGGCGCTCGACGGGGATGCGGACCGGCTCCTGCTGTCCGACGAACGGGGCGAGATCGTCGATGGCGACCAGATCCTGGGCCTGATCGCGCAATACTGGGGCCGCGCCGGGCGGTTGACCGGGGATGGCGTGGTCGCAACGGTGATGTCCAACCTGGGCCTGGAGCGCTTCCTGGCGTCCGAAGGCATCGCGTTGCACCGCACCCAGGTCGGCGACCGTTATGTGGCGGAGCGCATGCGCGCCAGCGGCAACAACGTCGGCGGCGAGCAGTCGGGCCACATGATCCTGTCCGACTACGCGACGACGGGCGATGGCCTGGTCGCGGCGTTGCAGGTGCTGGCCGTGCTGGTCCAGCAAGGCCGCCCGGCAAGCGAGGTGTGCAAGTTGTTCGACCCGCTGCCGCAAATGCTGCGCAACGTGCGCTTCACCGGTCGCTCGCCGTTGAAGGACCCCCACGTGACCGCGGCGGTCGCCGACGCGGAGGCCGAGCTGGGCCAGTCCGGCCGGCTGCTGCTGCGCTTGAGCGGCACCGAGCCAGTCCTGCGCGTCATGGCGGAGGGCGAGGACGAGGCGATGGTGCGCCGGATCGTCGCCCGGCTTTGCGACACGGTCCTGGCAGCCACGCACGAAACTGCATGAAAGGCCTGCCTCGCGGCCGCGTCCTGGTCGTCGCAGGTTCAGATTCCGGCGGCGGCGCGGGCATCCAGGCGGACATCAAGGCGGTCATGGCGCTCGGCGGCTACGCCGCGACCGCGATCACGGCGCTGACGGCGCAGAACACGGTGGGGGTGCATGGCGTGCTGCCGGTGCCGCCGAGCTTCGTCCGCCAGCAGATCGACGCCGTGCTGGACGACATCGGCGCGGATGCGGTGAAGACCGGGATGCTGGGCAGCGCCGAGACCGTGCAGGCGGTGGCGGCGGCCCTGCACCGGCGCGACGCCGCCATTCCTCTCGTGGTGGACCCGGTCATGGTTGCCAAAGGCGGGGCGCGTCTGCTGGACGAGGCGGCGGTCACGGCGCTGCGGCGCGACCTGCTGCCGCTCGCGGCCCTGCTGACGCCCAACGTGCCGGAGGCGGAGGCGCTGACCGGCCTCGCCATCGCCGACCACGCCGCCGCCCGCCTTGCAGCGCAGGCGCTGCTGGACCTGGGCGCCGCGGCGGTGCTGCTGAAAGGCGGGCACCTGCACGGGCCGGTGGTGCAGAACATTCTGGCGACCTCCGCCGGGCTTGAGGTGATCGAAAGCTCGCGCGTGGAAACGCGCCACACCCACGGCACCGGCTGCACGCTGGCCAGCGCGGTTGCTGCCGGGTTGGCGCAGGGCATGGCGCTCTCGGACGCGGTGCGGCGCGCCGCCGCTTATGTCCACGCGGCAATCCTGGCAGCGCCGGGGTTCGGCGCCGGGCACGGGCCGCTCGGGCATGGCGTGACCGTCGATCCCGCCCGGCTTGCCTCCATGCCAGCCCGCGGCTAAGTCTCCCGGCGGGCTACGTCCCCCCACCGGGACGCTTCTCTTCTGAAAGGGAGAGCGAACATGACGCTCGCACTCGACGCCGCGCCGGTCGCGGCCAAGCCGCACTTGCGCCCGGCCAATCCCGACTTCTCCTCCGGCCCCTGCGCCAAGCGCCCCGGCTGGAGCCTGGAGGCGCTATCCGGCGCGTTGCTGGGCCGCAGCCACCGCGCAGCCGGGCCGAAGGCGCGGCTGGCGGAGGTGATCGACCGCTCCCGCGCCATCCTGCGTCTGCCGCAGGACTGGCTGCTCGGCATCGTGCCCGGCTCCGACACCGGCGCGGTCGAGATGGCGATGTGGTCGATGCTCGGCGCCCGCGGCGTGGACATCCTGGCCTTCGAGAGCTTTTCCGAAGCCTGGGCCACCGATGTCGTCAAGCAGCTCAAGCTGGACGACGCCCGGGTGCTGTCGGCACCGTACGGCGGCTTGCCGGACCTTTCCCGGATCGATCCCGCCCGCGACGTGGTGCTCGCCTGGAACGGCACGACCTCCGGCGTGCGGCTGCCCCATGCCGATTGGATCGCCCCGGGTCGCGAAGGGCTGGTGATCTGCGACGCCACTTCCGCCGCCTTCGCCATGGCGCTGCCGTTCGAGAAACTCGATGTCGTCACCTGGTCCTGGCAGAAGGTTTTGGGCGGGGAGGCCGCGCACGGCATGTTGGCCCTGTCTCCGCGCGCCGTCGCCCGGCTGGAAAGCTACAAGCCGGCCTGGCCGCTGCCCAAGGTGTTTCGCCTGACCAGCGGCGGCAAGCTGAGTGGCGGCATCTTCCGGGGCGAGACGATCAACACGCCCAGCATGCTGTGCGTCGAGGACGCGCTTGACGGCCTGCGCTGGGCCGAAGGCATCGGCGGCCTGCCGGCCCTGATCGCGCGCAGCGAGGCGAACCTCGCCGCCGTCGCCGCTTGGGTGGACCGCACGCCCTGGGTCGATTTCCTCGCTGCCGATCCAGCGACTCGGTCCTGCACGTCCATTTGCCTGCGCATCACGGCACCCTGGTTCACGGCGCTGGTGCCCGAGGACCAGGCGAAGGCGGCCAAGCGCATGGCGTTCTTGCTGGACAAGGAGGGCGTCGCGTTCGACATCGCCTCCTACCGCGACGCGCCGCCGGGCTTGCGGATCTGGGGCGGCGCCACGGTGGAGACCGGAGACATCGAGGCGCTGCTGCCTTGGCTCGATTGGGCCTACGCCCAGGTGCAGCCGGCATGACCGCCCGCGTCCTGATCAGCGACAAGCTTTCGCCCGCGGCGGTCGAGATCTTCCGGGCACGCGGCTTGTCGGCCGATCTGCAACCTGGCCTGGCGCCGGCGGAATTGCGCGCCGTCATCGGCGACTACGACGGCCTCGCTATCCGCTCCGCCACCAAGGTGACGCGCGAGCTGCTGGATGCGGCGCCCCGGCTGCGCATCGTCGGCCGGGCCGGCATCGGGGTGGACAACGTGGATGTGAAGGCCGCGACCGCCCGCGGCGTCGTGGTGATGAACACGCCCAATGGCAACGCCATCACGACGGCCGAGCACGCGATTGCCATGATGTTCGCCCTTGCCCGGCAAATCCCGGAAGCGACGGCCAGCACCCGGGCGGGCAAGTGGGAGAAGAACCGCTTCCTGGGCGTGGAACTGTCAGCCAAGACGCTCGGCCTGATCGGCTGCGGCAACATCGGCTCCATCGTGGCGGACCGGGCGGTGGGCCTGCACATGCGGGTGATCGCCTACGACCCCTTTCTCACGGAGAAGCGGGCGCTCGACTTGGGCGTGGAAAAGGTGGAGTTGCCGGAACTGCTGGCCCGGGCCGACGTGATCACCCTACACACGCCGCTGACCGACGCCACGCGCAACATCCTGTCGCGGGAGGCCGTCGCGGCCTGCAAGCGGGGCGTGCGGATCGTGAACTGCGCCCGCGGCGGGCTGCTCGACGAGGAGGCTCTGGCGGAGGCGCTGGCGTCCGGCCAGGTCGCCGGCGCGGCGCTGGACGTGTTCGAGACGGAGCCTGCGACCGCCAGCCCGCTGTTCGCCTTCGACAACGTGGTGTGTACGCCGCACCTGGGTGCCGCGACCTCGGAGGCGCAGGAGAATGTCGCGCTGCAAGTGGCCGAGCAGATGAGCGATTTCCTGCTGACCGGCGCCGTGTCGAACGCGATCAACATGGCCGCCGTTTCGGCGGAGGACGCGCCGCGGCTCAAGCCATACATCGAGCTGTGCCGGCTGCTGGGCCTGTTCGCCGGGCAGATGACCCAGGCGGGGGAGGGGGTGCTGCGCAGCGTGTCGGTCGAGTACGAGGGCCTGGCCGCGCCGCTGAACCACCGTCCGCTGACGGCGGCCCTGTTGTCGGGGCTGCTGGCCCCGCTGATGGCCGGGGTCAACATGGTGAACGCCCCGGTGATTGCCCGCGAGCGCGGCCTGGACCTGGCGGAAACCGTGCACGACCGCCCGAGCGAGTACCAGACCTTGGTGCGCCTCACCGTTGCGACTGACCGGCAGACCCGCTCCGTCGCCGGCACCTTGTTTGCCGGCGCCCGCCCGCGGCTGGTGGAGATCAAGGGCATCAAGGTCGAGGCGGATTTCGGCCGGTCCATGCTGTACGTCACCAACCAGGACCGCCCCGGCTTCATCGGGCGGTTCGGCGCGACGCTGGCGGACGCCGGCATCAACATCGCGACCTTCCATCTCGGCCGCGCCGAGACCGGGGGCGACGCGATCTGCCTGGTGAGCGTCGATCAGCCCGTGCCGGATGCCGTCCTGGCGGCGGTGCGCGCCTTGCCGCTGGTCATGCAGGCGACGCCGCTGGAATTCTAGGTTATACCCGCTCGCCCATGACCGAGGACACTTCCCCCAATCCGGCGCTGCTGCCGTCCGGCCTGCGCGACCTGCTGCCGCCCGAGGCGGAGGTCGAGGCTGCCACGGTGTCCGCGTTGATGGCGACGTTCTCCGCCCATGGCTACCAGCGCGTGAAGCCGCCGCTGATAGAGTTCGAGGATGGCCTGCTGGCGGGATCGGGCGCTGCCGTGACGGACCAGATCTTCCGCGTCATGGACCCGGACACCCACCGCATGATGGGGGTGCGGGCCGACATGACGCCGCAGGTCGCCCGCATCGCCGCGACCCGCCTGGCCGGCCAGCCGCGCCCGCTGCGCCTGTCCTATGCCGGGCAGTGCCTACGGGTGCGGGGCAGCCAGATTGCGCCGGACCGGCAGGTGGCGCAGGCTGGGATTGAGCTGCTCGGGGTGGACAGCGCGGCAGCTGATGCGGAGATCGTGCTGGTGGGCGCGGAGGCTTTGGCGGGGGTGGGCAT
>CAXUIQ010000289.1:0-5628 GCA_964250815.1 uncultured Acetobacteraceae bacterium | reverse complement strand
CCCCTGTCGCACGGGCAACTGCTGAACCGCCGGCAGTTGCGCACCATTGCCAACAGCCGGCCGCCGCGGGCGGCGGTGCTGGGCGATTTCAACCTGGTCGGCCCGGCGCTGCTGCCGGGCTTCCGCGACGTCGGCCCGCGGGAGCCGACGCACGTCGCGGGCGAGATGCTGCCGCTGCGCATCGACCGTTGCCTGGTGCGCGGTCTGGTCTGCACGGGCGCGGAGGCGCTGTCCCGCCAGGCGTCCGACCACCGGCCCATCGTGGTGCGGCTGGGCGCTGCGCCGATTGGACTGGGGCGCACGCCGGCCCGGACGCTATTTTGGCCGGGCGAGCGCCAGGCCCACCCCGGCGCCCACCAGCATGCCGCCGGACAGCCGGTTGCGAAGGCGCCCGTGCACCGACAGCGCGCCGCGGGCCCACGCGGCCGCGAGCGCCCATAGGCTGTCGAGGCTAACCGCCAGCCCCAGGAACACCGCCGACAGAGCCGCGACCTGCGCTCCTGCTGACGGTCCGGGCGAAACGAACTGTGGGAAGAATGCGCCGTAGAACAGCAGCGTCTTCGGGTTGGTGAGCGACACCATCAAGGCGCGCGCGAAGATGGCCCGTGCCGACCGCGGCTGCGGCAGCGTCCGCGTGAGGTCAACCGGGGACGCGCGCCATTGCTGGACGCCGATCCAAACGAGATAGGCGGCGCCGATCCAGCGCACCCAAGCGAAACCGTGCCCGAGGCTGCCCAGCACCCCGGCAATGCCGAGCCCGGTCAGGCCCAACTGCACGACCATGGCTGTGCTGGTGCCCGCCACCGTGAGCAGCCCGTAGCGCCGCCCGTAAGCGACCGAGTTCGCGACGATCAGCGCGACGTTCGGCCCCGGGATCAGCAGCAGCACGGTGACGGCCAGCACGAAAGCTGGCAGCATGGGGAGGTTTGGCACCGCCCGAGCATGCCAGGAACGGACTTGGCGGTCTATGCCAGCAGCGCGCGCAGCACCTCCGGCTTCCGCAGCACCAGGCGGCGGTCCCGCTCGCCCAGCACCCCGGACTCGCGCCATTGGCGGAGCTGCTTGTTCACCCGTTCCCGCGTCGCGGCGATCTGGGTGGCCATGTGTTGTTGCGACAGCGCGAGGCGGATCTGCACCCCGTCGGGCGTGGGAACGCCATTCGTTTCGGCAAGCGTGAGCAGGAGCCGGGCCAGCCGGGCCGCGAGCGGCGCCAGGGCGAGATCCTCGTATGCCGTGCTGTTCCGTCGCAGGCGGTCGCAGAGCAGTTCCATCAGCCGCAGCATCAGCTCCGGCCGGGCCAGGAGGAATGGCAGGAAGTCGCGCCGCTCGACCGAGAGCAGCAGGCTTTCCGCCATCGCCACCACGTCGAGGCTGCGCGGCCGTCCGTCGAGCAGGGCGATCTCCCCGAGTACCGCGCCCGGCTCCATCAGGCCCAGCGTGACCTCCCGCCCCTCGATGGACACCGCGCCCGCGCGGAGGCGGCCGAGCACCAGGACCAGCAGGGAGCAATCCGGGTCGCCGCGGCGCACCACGACGGTGTCCCGCGCCACCCGCCGCTCCCCCGCAAGGTCGGCCAGAGCGGCCAGTTCTTCGCGTCCCAGGATGGCGAACAGCGGCGTGGCCGCCAGCACTTCGCGCTTGGTTTCGCGGGAAAGCGCCGGCATCACGCGGATGCCACGGCGGGCGCGATGCGCCGGGCCAAGCGCGGCAGGGTGGCCGCGGATGACGGCGCATGTTCCCCCGCGAGCCATCCCAAGCGCCAGCCATGCACGGCTCCCCGGTCAAGGCGGAACGTGCCGTTCGCGGCCAGCAGGCACGCCAACCCGCCCAAGGCCGGCGGCGCTTGCTCCACCTGGGCCGTGGCACAGGGCAGCGTGGCCGTTCTGCGGGCCGGTCCGATCGCCTGGCCGTTCAGCCGAATGATGCCGGCACCGCGCCGGGCGCAGGGCCGGATGCGGTCCGGACGAGCCTGCCAGGCGCGCGACAGGCAGGCGTTGCGGCCGTGAACGGCGTCCGACTCTTCGATGTCACCTCGCGCGCAATGCACAGCAGGTCCCGTATCTTTGGGTTCAGCACTTGGTCGCGATTGGCAGCGCAAGCAGATTAGAGGGAAAAGCGACACAGGCAAACCGTAACGCGCATCCTATCCGGCTCCGTTTCAAAAGACTCATGGGCGCTGGCTGGCGCGCAAACGGCTGCGGCCATGGCCTTGCGCCACGTGGCCAGGAGTGACCAAGGTCACAGCCGCGCCGGGCCGATGCGTGCATAGCCGCTGCCATGGCCAGGGGTTGGCCATCGCAGGAGGTATTCATGCACATCTCGGACTGGAAGCCGCCAGAGATGCAGAAAGAGGCGGAAGCGCGGCACCGCGCCCTTCTGCTGCTGCAAGCCACGCTGCTGGCTGCCGGAGCGATAACGTTCTTTGCGGCAACGACCTGCCATCACGCGAGCGACCGGTCGGCCTGCACGGCGCAACCGGTGCTCGCGCCATGCTGAACCGCTCGGGGCGTACCTCGAAGGTCCGTGACCTCGGCCGGTTTCAGGAGATCGTGCTGGTGACGAGGCCGGCCCAATCGATCAAGCGGGCCGCGCTACGGCGCTGGCCGCGTCACCGGCTGCACAGGGCGACAGAGGTTGTCCTGCTCGTGACGCTGATGGTGGTTGTGGCATGGGCGTACCTGCTGCTGCTGGACCGCCTCGGCGTCGCGCCGGCAGCCCTGACGAACTTTCCGTCCCTCGACTGAAGGACGGCCCGGCACGGGGCCAAGTTGGTGTCCGCGGCGGGATTCGAACCCACGGCCCCAGGATTCATCCCACTTCGGCTTTCGCCGCCACCCCCGCGAGATGGCAAGGCCATTCGTGAAGGCGTTCGTGGTCTGGACTGTCCCTTCGCCATGGGCCGCGGCTTTCGCCGGGGCCGTTAGGCGCCGCCCGTCCAGTCTCTACACCGTCCGCGGCAGGCGCCGCGGCTTGGCTCGGGATCGGCATGGCGCAAGCGCGCCGAAGCGTTCCCCGACTTTGAGCGGATCCACGGCGCCGTCTCCGGGCGCCGCGCCCAATTTCGCAACCAGGAATCCTGTGCTCTATCCTGCTGAGCTACGCGGACACACAGTGTCAGCATACAGGCACCCGGCGTGCGCCGGCAAGGGTGGCGGCGGGTGGCGCGCCGGTGCAGAGTGGCGGCAACGCGATCATCGGGGGGAGCCGCCCATGCCCAGCAAGGTCATCATCAGTTGCGCCGTCACCGGCGCCATCCATACGCCCAGCATGTCGGACCACCTGCCGATCACGCCGGAGCAGATCGCCCAAAGCTCCATCGAGGCCGCCGAGGCCGGGGCCGCCATCATCCACCTCCATGCCCGCAACCCGGAGACCGGAGAGCCGACCCCCGACCCGGCGGTGTTCATGCGCTTCCTGCCCACCATCAAGCAGTCCACCGACGCGGTGCTGAACATCACTACCGGCGGCGGGCTGAACATGACGGTGGAGGAGCGGCTGGCCGCGCCCATGCAGGCGAAGCCCGAGATGTGCAGCCTTAACATGGGGTCGATGAACTTCAACATCTCCCGCGCCGGGGACAAGATCAGCGACTGGAAACACGCCTGGGAAAAGCCATACCTCGCCGGCACGGACAACCACATCTTCCGCAACACGTTCCGGGACATCGAGAACATCGTGGGCACCATGGGCCGCGGCCACGGCACGCGGTTCGAGTTCGAGTGCTACGACGTGGGACACCTCTACAACCTGGCCTACCTCCTGGAGCGCAAGGTCGTCGAGCCGCCGCTGTTCGTGCAGACGATCTTCGGCATCCTGGGCGGCATCGGCGCGGAGCACCGCAACCTCCTGTTCATGCGGGAGACCGCGGACCGGCTGTTCGGCCGCGACTACGTGTGGTCGGTGCTGGCGGCCGGGCGGCACCAAATGGCGTTCACCACCATGGCCGGCATCATGGGCGGCAACGTCCGCGTCGGGCTGGAGGACAGCCTGTACATCGGGCGCGGCCAGATGGCGGTCTCGAACGCGCAGCAGGTCGCGAAGATCAAGCGCATCCTGGAGGAGCTGAGCCTGGAGATCGCGACGCCCACGGAGGCGCGGGCGATCCTGCACCTGAAGGGCGGGGACCGCGTGGGGTTTTGACGATGGACGCGCGAATGGACGGCGGCATGGATTCTGGGGCCCTGCACGCGACGCTGCTGGCGCTCGACACCCATATCGACATCCCTTGGCCGGCCGGCCCGGACTTCTTCGCGGACACGCCGCGAGACCAGACGGGGCGCCGGGTCGATCTGCCGAAGATGCGGGCGGGGGGCATGAAGGCCGGGTGCTTCGCCGCATACGTGCCGCAAGGGCCGCGCACGCCGGACGGGTGGGAGGCCGCGCGCGGCCGGGCGCTCGCCATGCTGGACGCGATCAACGCCATGGGGCGCGATGCCGAGGGCGGGACCGCCCGGCTCGCCAGCACCGCGGACGAGATCGAGGCGGCGCACCGGGACGGCGCCACGGCCATCATCCCCGTGGTCGAGAACGGGCACGCGATGGGGGAGGACCTCGGCCTGCTGGCGGCGTTCCGGGCCAAGGGGGCGCGCTACTTGACGCTGACCCACAACGGGCACAACGCGCTGGCCGACAGCAGCAACCCGCGCAAGGACCTAGGCGACGCGGAAACGCTGCACGGGGGGTTGAGCGAGCTGGGCCGGGCCGCGGTGGGCGAACTGAACCGGCTCGGCATGCTGGTCGATATCTCGCACGTGTCGCGGCAGGGGGCGCTGCAGGCGGCGATGCTGTCGCGCACGCCGGTGCTGGCGACGCATTCCTGCGTCCGGGCGCTGTGCGACGTGCCGCGCAACGTGGACGACCTGATGCTGGACGCGCTGCGCGACAGCGAGGGCATGGTGAACATCACCGCCGTGCCGAGCTTCGTCCGGCCCGGCGCCCGCGCCGACGGCGTGACCGTGTCCGACTACGTGGACCACATCGACTACGTGGTGAAGCGCTGCGGCCTGGCCCATGTCGGCATCAGCTCGGACTTCGACGGCGGCGGCGGCTTCTCCGGCTGGCGGGATGCCTCGGAAAGCGGCAACCTGACTGCCGAGCTGGTGCGCCGCGGCTATGGTGCCTCGGAGATCGCGGCGCTGGGGGGCGGCAACTGCCTGCGCTTGCTGCGCCGGGCGGAGGAGGCGGCCGATGCCGGGTGACGCGATGCCGCGGCTGGGCCAGGGCACCTGGCGCATGGGGGAGGGGCGCCGGCCCCGCGCCGAGGAGGAGGCGGCGCTCCGGCTCGGCATCGACCTCGGCATGACGCTGATTGACACGGCGGAGATGTACGGGGAGGGCGCGGCGGAGGAGATCGTGGCCGACGCCATCGCCGGGCAGCGGGAGCGGGTGTTCCTGGTGTCCAAGGTGTATCCGCACAACGCGAGCCGCGCCGGGGTGGCGGCGGCCTGCGCGCGCAGCCTGAAGCGGCTGCGGACGGACCGGCTGGATTTGTACTTGCTGCACTGGCGGGGCGGGGTGCCGCTGGCGGAGACGGTGGCGGGGTTCGAGGCGCTGCGGGAGGCCGGGCACATCCGGGCCTGGGGGGTGTCGAACTTCGACGTGGCCGATATGGCGGAACTGCCGCCGGGG
>CAXUIQ010000288.1:0-5629 GCA_964250815.1 uncultured Acetobacteraceae bacterium | reverse complement strand
TTCCGCGAGCAGGATGCCGTGGCGGTCCAGCTCGACGTGGACGTACTCCACCACCTCCGCGTCCCGTTCCTGCACCACGGAGCGGCCGTTGACCAGAACCTCGGCTGGGATCAGCAGGCCGTCCAGCAGCAGGGCGTGCTTGGGCGACACCCACAGGTCGCGGCGGGGCACGTTGTCGGCCAACGCGCCGGCGCTGATGCGGATTGGCAGCACGGCCTTGTTGCCGCAGGCGAAGCGGCCGGAGTAGCTGCGCCGACCGATCCAGCGGATTGACGCCGGGCCGTGGGGTGTCGCCACCCAGTCGCCGATCGCCAGGTCCTCGACCACCGCCTCGCCGTCCGGCGTGGCAAGACGGGTGCCGCGGAGATAGCAGGCCACGCTGTACCCAGTATCAGCGCCGGCAAGCGTTGCCAGGCCAGAGGCGTCAAGGGCCTGGCCGGGGGCGGTGCTGGCGTTCAGGAGGACGGTTTCAGCATTGCCATAATAGTCCGACACGATCAGGTCGGGCTTGCCGTCGCCGTTCAGGTCCGCCGCGGTCACGAAGTCCGAGCCGTTGCCGGCAGCGTAGGTGGTCTGCGCCCCGAAGCCGCCCTGGCCGTCGCCGAGCAGAACGGAAATGGTGTTGCTGCCCTCGTTGCCCACCACAAGGTCCGGCTTGCCGTCCCCGTTCACGTCCGCGACGGCCACCCCGACCGGGGTTGTGCCGACGACGTAGGCGGTTTGCGGCCCGAAGCCGCCCTGGCCGTCGCCCAGCAGCACGGACACGGTGTTGTCGGCCTTGTTCGAGACGACTAGGTCCGGCTTGCCGTCCCCGTTCACGTCCGCCACGGCCAAGGCGCCCGGGCTGGCGCCGGTGGCGAACGATGTCCGTGCGCCGAAACCGCCTTGGCCATCGCCGAGCAGGACAGAAACGTTGTTGTCGTTCTTATCGGCAACGATCAGGTCCGGCTTGCCATCGCCATTCAGGTCAGCCACGGTCACAACGCTCGGGTTCCCGCCGGTCGGGAAAGTCGTCTGTGGAGCAAAGCCGCCGTGACCGTCACCCAGCAACACAGAAACGGTATTGCTATAGCCGTTTGCAACGACGAGGTCTGGTATGCCGTCCCCGTTCACGTCCGCTGCCACAACGGAGTCGGGATTTGAACCAACGGCATAAGTGACCGGAGCAGCGAACCCGCCCTGGCCATTGTTGAGCAGCACCGCGACGGTCCCATTGAGGTCGTCCGGGACGACGAGGTCAGGCTTGCCGTCCCCGTTCAGGTCCGCCGCGGTGATCGAGTAGTCCGCGTAGGGATTTGGGTCGATGGTGTAGCTGGTCTGTGCCCCGAAGCCGCCCTGGCCATTGCCCAGCAGCACGGACACGCTGCTGCTTCCCCCGTCCCCAACGGCAAGGTCCGGCTTGCCATCGCCGTTCAGGTCTGCAACGGTTGTGGCGAACGGACCCGAATTGACGGGGTATGACGTTGGCGGCTGGAACGCCACATCGCCCATGCCGCTGATGGTCGCGCCGTTCAGGTCCAGCCCGGTCACCTTGAGGTCGGGCGTGTTTTCCCCCGCGCCCACGGTGTAGCTGAACAGCAGGTTGCCGTTCGCGTCCGTGCCCGTGTAGCCGGCCAGGCCGCCGTTGTTCAGCGCCAGTGCGGGATGCCCACCGCCGCTGGCCGACGTGACCTGGACCGCGGCGCTCGCGCTCAGCGCAAAGGTCACGGTGCTGCCGACGTCGAGGCTGCCGCCGGACGGCGTGGCGGTGATCACAGTAACGGAGATGGAGCCGGACATCGCAGGTTGCCCTCGGACGGTTGTGCATCAGCGCCGGACGGCTCGCGCGCAATCCGACCGCAACCATGGATTGCAGCGAGTGATTCTGCAAGCGTTCCTAGCCGGCCAGCACGGCGACGGTGCGTTCCGGATGCGTGCTGTCCTGCGCCCAGCCGGCGACGTGCTCGCGGTCGGCCGCGTCGAGCGCGCCCCGCAGCACGCTAAGCAGCGCAGTCCTGTCCGGGGTCGTGCTGCGATGCGCTGCCCGGCACAGCCCAGGACGGGCTCGGCAGCTCCGCGCCGTCGGTGATGCGCCGCACGCGCAACCCCGTGCCATGCCGACGCTGCGCCTGGGCTTGCGCCGCCTCGGGCAGCGCCGCCTCGAAGGCATGGCAGCCGCTGCCCAGGCCCGCCTGCCACAGGTCGGCCCGGAAGCGGTTGGCCAGCGTGCGGGCGATCACGGCCCCGTCCAGCAGCACCTCCAGGCAGACCGCCACCTCCGGCCGCCCGGCGTGCTGCGCCCAGCCGTATAGCCGTCCGTCCGCCAGCAGGTCCACGCTGCCGTGCAGCGCCCCCAGGCCCTCCTGCCCGGACGGGGCCGCCGGGTCGGCACGCCGGGCCAGGCGGCGGCGCACGGCCTCGACCTGCTCGCCGTCCTCCCGGCGCGGGGCGCAATACGCGGCAGGCGCCCGGGGCGCGCCGGGGTGGAGCGCCGCGTGCTCGCGGGCGTTGTGGAACATGCCGCGGCTGTTGTCGTCCACGAAGCTTTCGGCCGGGGCGCCTTCCGCGAGCAGGATGCCGTGGCGGTCCAGCTCGACGTGGACGTACTCCACCACCGCCACCTCGCGCTCCTGCACGACCGAGGCGCCGTTGACCAGCACTTCCGCGGGGATCAGCAAGCCGTCCAGCAGCAGGGCGTGCTTGGGCGACACCAGGAGGTCGCGCCGCGGCACGCCCGGGGCCAAGGCGCCGGCGCGGACACGCACCGGCAGCACGGCCTTGTTGCCGCGGGCGAAGCGGCCCGAGTAGCTGCGCCGCCCGACCCAGCGCACCGGCGCCGGGCCGTCCGGCGTCGCGACCAGGTCGCCGATGGCCAGGTCCTCCACCGCGACCTCGCCGCCCGGCACCGCGATGCGGGTGCCGCGCAGGTAGCAGGCGACGCTATCCTGGGTGTCGGCACCGTTGAGCGTCGCTAAGGCCGTGACGTCAAGCGGCGTGTTGAACTGGAACTCGACATCCTCGAAATAGTTGGTCTTGCCGTAAGATTGTGTCGGGAAGGTGCCAGGCGAGCTGTACAGGCCACCGTTCGATCCGTCAGTGGCGATGTAGGCCGACCCAACCGAGTTCGCGAGGCCCTCGAAGGTGTCAGCGAAATAAGCGTTGATGTTGGTGGAAACGACGTAGTCGATGCCGGCCTGCACAGGGAGCGGGGTAGCGAGCTGGGCGGTTTGCCAGCCCGAGGCGGTTTCCGTGCCGTAAGCTGCGGTGGCCAGCAACTGGCCTGACGCAGACCAGATGTGGCCGGTATGCGCGCCCGTCTCGTCCGGCGATTTGTAGAAGCGAACGGAGGTGATAGCTCCATCGACGGTGGGCTTGAACTCAGTACCCATCTCGTATGGCGTGTTGTCCGTGTAGGACAGGCCTTGCGGGGTGAGTGAGCCGTAGAACAGGGTACTCGTGCTGGCCGCTTGTGCGGCAATGGTCGCGCCATTGAGGCTCAGCCCGGTCACCTTGAGGTCGGGCGTGCTCTCCCCGGCGCCCACGGTGTAGCTGAACAGCAGGTTGCCGTCCGCGTCCATTCCCGTGTAGCCGGCCAGCCCTCCATTGTTCAGCGTCAGCGCGGGCTGCCCGCCGCTGGCCGGCGTGACCTGCACGGCGGCGCTCACGCCCAGCGCAAAGGTCACGGTGCTGCCGACGTCGAGGCTGCCGCTGGAGGGGGTGGCGGTGATCGCAGTGACGGAGATGGAGCCGGACATCGCAGGTTGCCCCCGAACGGTTGTGCATCAGCGCCGGACGGCTCGCGCGCAGTCCCGCCGGAGCCATAGGTCGCAGCCGTTAATTCTGCAAGCGTTCCGGTATATGTTCCGTCCGATTCTGGTCAACGGCGGCATCCCATGTTTCCGGAATGCAGCAGAACCCGCTTTCGTGCGGGCGGAGGGGCGCATTGCGGTTGCGAGGATGTTCAGGTACTTTCGCCGGATCTCCCGGCATGAGGGTTCGAAGTGCCGCTCTACATCAAGGGCGACGACACGGCCGCACTCGTCGCACAGCTTGCCAAGCTGCGCGGTCTGACGAAACAGGCGGTGGTGAAGCTTGCCGCGCAGGCGGAGCTTGACCGGGCCACACAGGACATCCCGTTGCGCGACCGCTTTGCTGCCCTCCGCGCCGCATACCCGCTGCCGCCTCCCACTGGCGAGCTGGCCGACACAGCCTTCTTCGACGAGCTGTCCGGGGAGGAGCCATGCGGGAACCACGTCGTCGGTAGTGGGTCGGTTTGGGCCAAAGTGGGGCTTCGGGGTCTGGCAACAGATTGAAGCTGCGCAGGACTCCGTTACGAATGTCCCAAGCCAACCTATTACCACGTCGTCACATGATTTGCCAAGCAGGTTTTCAGTATCTACGATAATTACGTGAAGGTCACCTTCGATCCGGTCAAGCGGGCGGCCACACTGCAACAGCGCGGACTGGACTTCGCGGATTCCACAACGGTGTCCACCGGCAAGGAAGCCACGTTGGCCGATGAACGGTTCGATTATGGCGAGATACGCTGCATCACCGCCGGCTATCTCCATGGTCGCATGGTCGTCGTGGTTTGGACTCCGCGCGGGGATGCGCGGCACATCATCTCAATGAGGCACGCACATGCGAAAGAGCAACGCCGCTGGGCAAAGCACCTGGGTTGACCCGGACGATGCGCCGGAGTTGACCGACGATTTCTTTGAGCGAGCCGAGATCCGCGAGAACGGCGCGCTCGTTCGTCCCGGACGCCCAAAGAGCGACGCGCCAAAACGATTTGGTGTCGATCCGATTAGACCCCGACGTGCTCGCCAAGCTGCGTGCCGATGGACCGGGCTGGCAGACCCGGCTCAATGACATCCTTCGCCGCGCGCTCATCGGCTAAGCGCCGCCCTCACGGATACAGCGCCCCCACGCTCCACCCCTCCCCCGCCCGCGCGTACACCCGGCGGTCGTGCAAACGGAACGGCATGTCCTGCCAGAATTCGATGGACGCCGGGCGCACCCGGAAGCCGGACCAGTGCGGCGGGCGCGGGATCGTGTCGCCGGGGTAGCGCGCGTCAAGCTCCCTGACCCGCCGTTCCAGCTCGGCGCGCGACGGCAGCGGGCGCGACTGGTCCGAGGCCAGCGCGCCGAGACGCGAGATGCGGGCGCGGGTGCTGAAGTAGGCGTCGGCCTCGGCTTCCGTCACCGTCCCGACCTCGCCCTCGCTCCGGACCTGGCGTTGCAGGCTCTTCCAATGGAACAGCAGCGCCGCCCGCGGGTTGGCGAGGAGCTCGCGCCCCTTGCGCCCCTCGTGGTTGGTGTAGAACACGAAGCCCCGCGCGTCGAAGTCCTTGAGCAGCACGATCCGCGCCGACGGCCTGCCGTCCGGGGTCGAGGTCGCGACGGTCATCGCGTTCGGGTCGTTCGGCTCCGTGCGGCCGGCCTCGTCGAGCCAGGCCCCGAACAGTTGGAACGGGTCGGCGGCCTCCGGGATGCCGCGGGTCTCGATAGAAGGGAGCGGGGTGTCGGGCATGGCGGAACCTCCGGGTTGCTCACGTCATGCCGAATTGGGGCGGCCCCGCCAATAGCCATCCCCCAGGCCCGTGCCCCACGGACAGGCCCGGGGCTTCCCCCCCGCGCCCTCATGTGC
>CAXUIQ010000287.1:0-5637 GCA_964250815.1 uncultured Acetobacteraceae bacterium | reverse complement strand
GCGACCGCGACCTCGTCCGATGGCAGCGCCGCCGCGAGCCGCGACGCGAGCTGGGCGGCTGCGGCCGGGGCCGCAAGCGCGCCGGCAGCGCCGACGCAGGCCCAGCCTGCCCGTCCGACGCCCGACACCTGGAGCAACGGCCCGGCGACAGCGAGCACTGCCCTTTCAGCCGCGGCCACGCCACCTGGCGTCGAAAGGCCCGGTGCGCCCGCACCCTCCGCTTCCAAACGGGCTTCGCCGACCCAAAGCGCGGCGCGGCATCCGGTCTTGCCCAGGTCAAGCGCCACGATGGCCCTCGGCATCGACCGCCTCAACCCGCCATCGTGGTCTTGCGGCCGATCACATCGCAGCAGCCGTTCCAGCCCACCCCAGGGATCTTGCCGCCGCAGCGCGGGTCGGAGGGCCTGCGCCCAGGCGATCTGAAACTGCGAGGGCTGCCTGGGGCGTCGCGGCGACGTTGCTGCGCGGGCCGAAGATAATGGCGAGCAAGCCGAGGGGCCGGTCATCCAGCTCCACCCAGCGCCGGCCGCAGGCGACGCGGAAGTTGGTCACCGCGGCGCCGTAGGCAAGCGGGACGCCGAGTGGCCGGCCGGGTGCAGGATGCAGGGCACGTCAAGCTGCCACGGGACGATCATGGCACATGCCGCCCGGCCCCTGCCGCCCGGTCCAAGGGCACAGGCTCGCCCCCGGCCTCGTCCAGCGTGCACACGGTTCCGTCCTCGATCTCATACACCCAGCCGTGCAAGGCGAGGCTGCCTTCGGCCACGCGGGCGGCAACGGCCGGGTGGGTGCGCAGGTGCTGCATCTGCGTCCGCACGTTCTGCTCCACCAAGGCCTGTATCTTTGCGGCACCTTCCAGCCCGGGCCGCAGCACCTCCACCACGCTGCGCGCGGAGTCGGCGTTGCGCAGCCAGGAGGCGACAGTCGGCATGCGCAGCAGGCCGGGATCGTCCGGGTTGAGCAAGCCCTTCATGGCGCCGCAATCGGAATGGCCGCAGACCACCACGTGGGACACGTCCAGCGCCGTGCAGGCGAACTCAATGATGGCGGACACGCCGCCCAGCATCTCGCCGTAGGCGGGCACGATGTTGCCGATGTTGCGGCACACGAACAGCTCGCCCGGGTCGGTCTGGGTGATCATCTCCGGCACGACGCGGCTGTCGGCGCAGGTGATGAAGAGCGTGTGCGGGCGCTGGCCGGAGGCGAGGCGCTGGAACTCCGCCCGGCGCTCGGGGTAAACTTGGTCGCGGAAGTGAAGCACGCCATCGACCAGGCGCTCGAAGCTGTCGGCGTCGTCCTGTCGGGCGGGCTTGCGATCGCTCATCCTTGCGGCTCCTCCAGTGACGTCGTGCGCGCTCCGAACGCGGCGCGGGTGGTTCCGTTCACGCCCGCCGCCCCTGGCATGTTGGCGAAGCCGCGCAGGCTCCGCATCATGGCATGGCCCCGGCTGCACCAGGCGGGGCCTGCGACCGGCACCTTCTGCAACGCCAGCCGCTTCGGCTGGGTCGGGCGCGAACTGGACCGGCCCGCCGGGCGGCGCGGCTGCTGAGCAGCAACCTGCTTAGGGGTCGTTGAAGACGCATCGATCTATCTGCTGCGCGTGAACACGCCCCACAGGATGATGCTTAGGCACCGCCTTCCACCTTCCAGCGCATCGCCTCCAGCGTCCGGGTCATCAGGCCGTCGGCGGTCATGAACCCGTCGAGCACCATGAAATGGTGGGCGTCCTCGATGGGGAGCGCCTCGCCGGCGTTGCCGACCGCCTGCCAAGCCGAGAGGAAGTCGAGCGATTGCTTCCTGAACGAGCTTGACTCGGCAGCGCCCCAGGCGACCACGAGGGGCGTGGGTGCTTTGCGGACATGGAACAACGGGCTGACGCGCTCTACCTCCTCGGCGGAAAGCCGCAGCTTCGGCTGCAGGTAGGTCGCAGGGAACGGGCGCAGGTTGAACAAACCACTGATCGGGATGCCGCCCTTGACCAGGTTGTCCGGCAGTCCGTACTCTTCCTCCCAATCGGTCAGCGCCGCCATGCCGGCCAGGTGGCCGCCCGCCGAGTGCCCGGCGACGTAGATCCGGTCGGGATCGCCGTTGAAGGATGCGGCATGGCGATAGGCCCAGGCAATGGCCGCGCGCACCTGCCGCACGATCTCGGTGATCGTGACCGCCGGGCACAGCGCGTAGGTGACGTTGACCACGGCATAGCCGGCCGCCACCGGCCCGGGCGCCACCATGTCGAACTCATGGGCGGTCAACGCCTTCCAGTAGCCGCCATGGATGAACACCAGGACCGGCGAACCCGGCGCCGTTGCCGGAAAGATGTTGGCGCACTCGGCCTTGGTCGGGCCGTACGGCACGTCCGTCTGGTGGGGGAGCTTTGCGCGGGCCATGGCGCTGCTGTCCAGGAAGTGCCTCACGCAGGCGCCGAAGTCCGGGACGGATTTCTCGGCGTTGTACTCGGCATCGAGTTCCTCCTGGGTCGCAAACCCGCCGTACAGAAGCTTCATCCGCGTGGTCCTCGGTAGGGTCCGCCAGCATCGACGCATACGTTCGGCTTGACCAGGCCTGTTCCCGCAGGCCGGGATGATCTGCTGCTCCCGTACGACGCGCTGGCGGGCGGCCCGGTGGCGGCCGTGGAGGCGGTCCATGCCTTCACCGGCCTGCCGCCGTTTCAGCACGACTTCGACGCCCGGCTCGGCACCCCCGGGCTGCACGAGATCCGCCGTCAGGTCCGCGCCGTCGAACGCGAGACGGTCCTGCCGCCCGACCCGTGGGAACGGTTTGAGCGCACCAGCATCTGGCGGATGCCCGGATTCAACAACCTACGACATCAACGCCTTCGGTGCGCAGAGAGGGACCGGCAGCAACAACAGCGGCGGCGGTGGGTGGCGACTGTTCGGGCGGTGCGGGCGCTTCCAGAGGCGGTGGCGCTGGCGGGACCTCCTTCGAGCCGCAGAAGCGCGTGCTCGGTTTCCTGCGCAGCCAAGCCGAACGCTTGCAGCAGGGCCGTGCCGACCGCGACGCCGGCAAGGGGGGCGCTACGGCCACCTCGTGCGCCAGCACGTCCCGCAGGCCAGGCTGCTCTACGGCGTGGCCAGCCTGCACCACCTGCGGGTGGCGCGGCAAGCCGA
Organism: uncultured Acetobacteraceae bacterium; assembly: GCA_964250815.1. GTDB lineage: Bacteria > Pseudomonadota > Alphaproteobacteria > Acetobacterales > Acetobacteraceae > CAHJXG01. The sequence continues at coordinate 2,509 of CAXUIQ010000287.1, read as the reverse complement.
AGCGCAGGACGAGCACGCGCTGCTTGCCTCCAGCCGCAGGCTACGGGCGATGGAACGCGCCGCCGCGGCGGCGGTCGAGGTGCATTGCATCCCATGGTCCCCAACGCCGCAGGCTTGGCGCTGATCCGCTCCCGCCATGATCAAGGCGTCGTGTCAGGGGCGTTGCGATCGGCGATCGCTGGGGAGACCGTGCCCTTGCAGCGCGCGGGAAAAGGCTGGCGCCGGGCAGAAACGGGCCGAACACGACCGAACCATCCGGCTCGGTTCATGCTCCGCTCATCCCCGTGTCGGAGGCGGCCCACCAGCCCGCTTGCAGGCCTATGCCCCGCGCACGCACGCCGGCGCGTAGCTGCGCATCTTGCCCGGGTTGAGCAAGGCGTGCGGGTCCATGTCCGCCTTCATCGCCGGCTGCGTTTCGCCGACGCGCTTGTGGCCGGCGCCGTCCTCCAGCGTGTAGAAATGCGGGTTGGCGATCAGCACGCCCCGGCTTTCATGGCGGGCCACGATCTCGGCCAGGCGCTCCGCGGTGGTGTAGCGGACCACCGGCAGCCCGCTGCACGTCACCCGGCCGGCGACGCGGATGAACTCCAAATGCGTGAGCAGCTCGTCCGGGAAGGCGGCCTGCATCTCGGCCGCCAATTCAAGCTGCCGATCGGCGGGGTAAAGGCATTGCAGGTAGGTCACGCCCTTGTCCCGCCGCAGGGCATGCAGCGTCGTGTGGTTCCAGGTGTACTCGTAGATGGGCGTGCGCCCGGCCTCGTCGGACGGCGCGCGCAACAGCTCGCGCCCGCCATGGGCGCGCAACAGGTCGTCCCAGGCGGCCAGGCCGTGCCGGGCCACCATCGCCAGCACGACGTGCTGGCCCGGCGGGATGTCGAGGCCGCGGAACCACTCCGGCACCGGCGCCGCCACCGCGGTGACAAGCTTCTTGGCGATGCCGTCCGCCATCCCCAGCGCCAGGCCGAACTTCGCTGCGGCGTCGAAGTCGTCGAACCCGGCCAGGAGGTCCATCCAGGGCTGCGCCGGCGCCATGGCGAGGGTCAGCGCCGTGATGATCCCGGTGGTCCCGTAGGCGTGGTTCACCCCTGCCACCGCGTCGCCGGTCAAGGTTACGATGCGGGGCGCTTCCTCGCACGACACGACCCGCGCGCTGACGACGTTGCCGGCGTCGCGCAGCCCGCCCCAGGTGATCGACCCGGCGCCGCCGCTGCCGCCGGCGATGAAGCCGCCGATGGTGGCCGTCCGCTTGGTGGACGGGTGCATGCGCAGCTCCCATCCCCGCGGCCGGGTGGCCGCGTCGATGTCGCCCATCTTGCGGCCCGGCTCGACGGTCAGCAGCCCGTCCTCCAGGGAGATGATGCGGTCCAGCGCCGTCGTGTCGAGCACCACGCCGCCCTGGAGCGGCACGGCCTGGCCGTAGTTGCCGGTGCCGCCGCCGCGCACGGTGAGCGGCACGCGCCAGCGGGCGCATTGCGCGGCGACCGTGACCACTTCCGCCTCGGTGCGGGGGCAGGCGACGATGTCGGCGGTCTTGCGGTCGAGTTGGGCCTTCAGGATGGGGCTGTACCAGAAGAAGTCGCGGCTTTTCTGCCGGACCACCGCCGGGTCGGTGATGCAGGGGATGCCGCCGAGTTCGGCTTCGAAGCGGGTCCAGTCGGCGGGGGCGCTTGGGGCTTGTGTGTCCATGGGAGGAAGGGACTAGCACGCGCCATGCCAGGAGCGCAGGGTTGGCAGGGAGAGGACGGGAGGATGTGGGCGGTGATGCGCGTACTGTTGTGTGCCCCAGCAGGACGGCGTTGCTTTGCGGCCCACGGCAGCGGCGTCGGGTCAAGCCTGCCGAGGGATGGGAGCCTGACCGTGATGGCCTTGCTGCGCGCCGACCATTGGCACGGCCAAGCGAACCAAGGCGAGGAGATCGCCGACGTCTCCGAGAAGGGGTTTGCCGCCGCGATCGACCGGCTGGACGGCTGCAACCGCGCCCAGGTCTCCCTGGTCGCCAAAACGAACCGCCTGCTGACGATCGGGGGCGGTCCTGACCGCTTCTTCGTCCAGTATATCCTGCCGGATGACGCGGGCGAATGGCTAGCAGTCGGCGACCCCGATGTGAAGGGCGAGGAGCGGCTGGCGCTCGGCCGCCAACAGGCCGACTACCCTAGGCGGCACATCGTCTCGAAAACGGTCGCGCTTGATGCCGGTCGGGCGTTCTTGCGCGGCGGCGGGCGGTCGAAGACCGTCGCCTGGAAGCGGTCGTTCTGACCAGGCCACGGTGCCGCCCTGCTTGACAAGCTTTGAACAAGGCGCGGGTTTCTGCGATGGCGGTGCGAGCTGGTGGCGTTCTGCTGGTGCATGCCTGCTCGGTCGAGATGAGCCACAGCGCCGTGCAAGCGGGTCCAGTCTGCTTGGGAGGTTGGGCGTATGCGTCCACATGGCCGAAATCGGCACGCGGCGTGCGAAGAGCGCAGCATCGGCGCCGCAAGAAGGAGGGCATAAGCAACGATGCGCGTGCTGC
>CAXUIQ010000286.1:1894-5663 GCA_964250815.1 uncultured Acetobacteraceae bacterium | reverse complement strand
GCAGGAGGTTGGCCGTGCATCCTGAGCCGCAGCCGCCGCATCCAGGACGGCCGGGAATGGTCAGCCTCGGCCTCCGCGTCGTCTTCGGCACAGTCGAGCACTGGCCCGGGTTCTGATGGGATCGACGCCCCCGACGGCATTGATGTGCCAGACTGGAGGTGTCGATGACACCACTTCAGGACTCTCTCCCCTGACCCGAAGGCTGCAAAAAAGTATCAATGCTGCGCTGCAAAGTGCGTAGCCCGGCAGGATGGCAGCATTCTAAGGTCCTATGAGACAAGCACCCGCAACGAACCGCAGGGGCAACATACCGGTGGGCAGGGGGAACATGGGGGCGAAACCCGATCTGGAGCTGGTCCAGGTCCGTGACGACCAGTCGTTCAAGATCTGGTCGCATGGCTACCCGTTCCGCACCGTCCGATGGCACTTCCATCCCGAGTACGAGCTGCACCTCGTGACGGCCACGACCGGCCGCATGTACGTGGGCGACCATATCGGGCCGTTCGGCGTCGGCGACCTGGTGCTCACAGGCCCCAACCTGCCGCACAACTGGATCAGCGACGTGGCCGACGGCAAGGTGGTCGAGGAACGGTGCCTTGTCCTCCAGTTCACTGCGGAGTTCATCGGGTCGTGCATGGCGCTGTTCCCGGAGCTGCGCTTCTTGCAGCCGCTGCTCGCGGAGTCGTTCCGCGGCGTCCGGTTTCCCGCCGCCCTGGCCGACCGCATGCGGCCGCTGATGCGCGAGCTGCTGGGCGCATCCGGCGCGCGGCGCCTGGCGCTGTTCATGGACATCGCCGACCTCCTCGGCCAGGCCGGAGAGCGCGAGCTGCTGGCCGGCATCGGCTTCCAGCCGGACCCGGCAGCCTACCTGTCCACCACCATGAACCTGGTGCTGCAGCATATCGGGCGCAACTTCACCCGGGACCTGCGCGAGGCGGAGGTGGCCGCGCTCAGCCGGCAAAGCATCAGCACGTTTTCCCGGTCGTTCCGCCGCCACACCGGCATGGCGTTCGTGCAGTATGTCAACTCGCTGCGGATCGAGCTGGCGTGCCAGCACCTGAGCCAGGCGGAGCTGAACGTCACGGACATCTGCTACGAGGTCGGGTTCAACAACGTGTCGAACTTCAACCGCCAGTTCCTCGCCGCCAAGGGGGTGCCGCCCTCGAAGTTCCGCCTGCTCCACCGTGGTGGGGCGCGGTTCGCCACTGCTGCCTGACACACGACTTCAACCAAAAAGGGAAACGCTCAATGACCCGGTTCATCGCACCTGTCACCGCCGCCGCACTCGTCGTCGGGCTGATCGGCGGCGCATCCCATGCGTCTGCTGCCACCGTGGAGAACGCGACGGTCGCGTTCCTCATGCCCGACCAAGCTTCGACCCGGTATGAGGAGCATGACCGACCGGGCTTTGTGGCGGAGATGAAGAAGCTCTGCCCGTCCTGCAAGGTCCTGTATCAGAACGCGGACGGCGACGTGTCGCGCCAGCAGCAGCAGTTCAACTCCGTCATCACCCAGGGTGCCAAGGCTATCGTGATGGACCCGGTGGACTCGACCGCCGCCGCGTCCCTGGTCAAGCAAGCGCAGGCGCAGGGGATCAAGGTGATCGCCTATGACCGCCCGATCCCGTCCACCCCGGTGGACTTCTACGTGTCGTTCAACAACGAGGAGATCGGCAAGGCCATTGCCCAGTCGCTGGTGCAGCACCTGAAGGCGAAGGGCGTGCCGGCCGGCGGCGACGCCGGGCTGTTGGAGATCAACGGCTCGCCGACGGACGCGGCGGCCGGGCTGATCAAGAAGGGCATCCACGCCGGGCTTGAAAGCGGCGGCTACAAGCTGCTGGCCGAGTACGACACCCCGGAATGGGCGCCGCCAAAGGCGCAGCAGTGGGCGGGCGGCCAGGTCTCGCGGTTCGGCAAGAACATCGTGGGCGTGGTGGCGGCCAATGACGGCACGGCGGGCGGCGCGATTGCTGCGTTCAAGGCGGCAGGCGTGAACCCGGTCCCGCCCGTGACGGGCAACGACGCGACCATCGCGGGCTTGCAGCTGATCATCGCGGGCGACCAGTACAACACCATCTCCAAGCCGAGCGAGATCGTGGCCGCGGCCGCCGCCAACGTCGCCGTGTCCCTGCTGAGCGGCGAAACGCCGCAGGCGGACGCCACCCTGTTCGGCTCACCGTCCCGGCTGTTCGTGCCGGCGCTGGTGACGGCGGACAACCTGAAGGCGGAGATCGTTGACAAGCAGGTTGACGGCAAGCCGATCACCCCGGCATCTGCCCTGTGCAGCGGACGCTATGCCGAAGGCTGCAAGAGGCTGGGCCTAGCCCAATAGCAGGCACGGGGGACACGCATCATGACGGACACACCGCAACGGGAGGTGGTGCTCAGCTTGAAGGGCATCTCCAAGCAGTTCGGCGCCGTGTCCGCCCTGACGGACATCAACCTTGAGGTCCGCGCGGGAGAGGTGGTGGCGCTGGTCGGCGACAACGGCGCCGGCAAGTCCACGTTGGTCAAGATCCTGGCCGGCGTCCACGCACCCACCGCGGGCACCATGGCGTTCCGTGGCAAGGACGTGACCTTGTCCGGTCCCAGCGACGCACTGGCCCTGGGCATCGCCACCGTGTTCCAGGATCTCGCCTTGTGCGAGAACCTGGACGTCGTTGCCAACATCTTCCTCGGCAAGGAGCTGCAGCCGCTGCAGCTCGACGAGGTTTCCATGGAGATACGCGCCTGGACGCTGCTCAACGAGCTGTCCGCGCGCATCCCGAGCGTGCGGGAGCCGGTGGCGTCCCTGTCCGGCGGGCAGCGGCAGACCGTCGCCATCGCCCGGTCGCTGCTGCTCGACCCCAAGCTCATCATGCTGGACGAGCCGACGGCAGCGCTTGGCGTCGCGCAGACGGCCGAGGTGCTGGACCTGATCGAGCGGGTGCGGGCACGTGGGCTGGGCGTCATCGTCATCAGCCACAACATGGAGGACGTGCGGGCGGTTGCGGACCGGATCGTGGTGCTCCGGCTCGGCCGCAACAACGGCGTGTTCACCCCTGACGCCTCCAACGCGGAACTGGTGGGCGCCATCACCGGCGCCGCCGACAACTCCGTCTCGCGCCGGTCCACCCGGCGGGCACGGCAGAGCGAAGGGGCGCCGCTGTGAGCGCGCCGCTGCTCGACCGGGCCGATACGCGGGTCCGCGACGACCAGGGGATCGCCGGGTCGCTGCGCGGCTTCATCGACCGGGTGCGGTCGGGCGACCTCGGCCCCCTGCCGGTCGTGGTGGGGCTTGCGGTGATCTGGACGGTGTTCCAGTCGCTGAACCCGCTGTTCCTGTCGGCCAACAACCTGGTCAACCTGCTGTTCGACTCCGCGACCATCGGGGTCATCGCGCTTGGCATCGTGTGCATCCTGATGGTGGGCGAGATTGACCTGTCGGTCGGCTCCGTCAGCGGGTTCGCTTCCGCGCTGCTGGGAGTGATCTGGGTCAACGCCGACTGGCCGGTGGTGCTGGCGGTGCTGGCCGCGCTCGCCGTCGGAGCAGTGATCGGCCTGGTCTATGCCCTGCTGTTCACGCGGCTGGGGATGCCGTCCTTCGTATCCACGCTGGCCGGGCTGCTGGCCGTGCTGGGCCTGCAGCTTTACATCCTGGGGTCCACCGGCTCGATCAACCTGCCCTACGGCTCGGCGCTGGTGAGCTTCGGGCAGTTGCTGGTCATGCCTCATGTCGTCGCCTACGGGCTGGCGGCGCTGGTGGCGGCGGGGTCGTTGGCGTCTGGGTT
>CAXUIQ010000286.1:0-1884 GCA_964250815.1 uncultured Acetobacteraceae bacterium | reverse complement strand
GCGGCGCAGCGCCGGGCTGTCGGCGCGCTCGATGGGCGAGCTGCTGCTGCGCGCGGCCGCACTGTTCGTGGCACTGGAGGCGGTGGCCTACTACCTCAACACGGACCGGGGCGTGCCCTGGATGTTCGGGCTGTTCGCTGCGCTCGTGATGGCCATGGACTACGCGCTGAAGCGGACGAAGTGGGGCCGTTCCATGACCGCCGTTGGCGGCAACCGGGAAGCGGCGCGCCGGGCAGGCATCAACGTTACCGGGACGTATGTCAGCGCGTTCGTGCTGTGCTCGGTGCTGGCGGCGGCGGGCGGCGTGCTCTCGGCGGCGCGGCTGGCGTCGGCCAGCCAGCAGGCGGGAACGGGTGACGTGAACCTCGACGCCATCGCGGCGGCGGTGATCGGCGGCACGTCGCTGTTCGGCGGACGGGGCAGCGCCTACTCCGCGTTGCTCGGGATCATCGTCATCCAGTCCATCGCCAGCGGGCTGACGCTGCTCGATCTGTCGTCGTCGCTCCGTTACATGATCACCGGGGCCGTGCTGGCATTGGCGGTCATCATCGACTCCCTCGCGCGCCGGTCGCGCGCGTCACACGGCCGCGGCTAAGGACACAGCCATGAATGAGGACTTGTCGGGCAAGGTCGCCGCCATCACCGGCGCCGCGTCCGGGATCGGGCTGGCCTGCGCCCGGGCGCTGACCGGGGCCGGCGTGCACGTGGTGCTGGTGGACCGGGACGAGGCCAAGCTGCACGAGGTTTGCGCCGAGTTGGGACCGGACGCGATCCCGCTGGTCGTCAACCTGCTCGACCCGGCGAGCGTGGCGACCATGGTGCCCAGCATCCTGAAGCGCGCGGGCAAGCTCGACATCTTCCATGCCAACGCCGGGTCGTATGTCGGCGGCGACGTGCATGGCGGCGACCCGGACGCCTGGGACCGGATGCTCAACCTCAACATCAATTCGGCGTTCCGCACCATCCATGCCGTGCTGCCGCACATGGTCGAGCGGGGCACCGGCGACATCATCGTCACCAGCTCGGTCGCCGGGTTCATCCCGGTCGTGGTGGAGCCGGTCTATACCGCTTCCAAGCACGCGGTGCAGGCGTTCGTCCACGCGCTGCGGCGCCAGGTGATGAAGCACGGCATCCGCGTGGGCGAGGTGGCGCCCGGCCCTGTGGTGACGGCGTTGCTGGCCGACTGGCCCAAGGAGAAGATGGACGACGCGCTGGCCAAGGGCAGCCTGATGCAGCCCGAGGAGGTGGCAGAGGCCGTGCTGTTCATGCTCACCCGGCCCCGCAACGTCGTGATCCGCGACCTGGTGATCATGCCGCAGAGCCTGGACCTGTAGGCGATGGACGCGGTCACCGGGGTGGATACCGGAACGCAAAGCACCAAGGCGCCAGCAGGCCGGAATTGCCGGCGATGATCTGCTGTTAGGTCAGCTCCGTCCATTCATGCGCGAAGCCCTTCGGAAGCGCCTCCTTCGCGATGCGGGCGATCGCCTCCTGCGCTTGCCCTGTCGAGTAGCCCGGCGGTTCACGGTGTCCCGCCCTACGATCTATTGTACATTGAGGCGCCAAGTGGCTGCGGCATGAGGGCTGGTTATCAGATCAGATGAACATGCCGCCAGAGACCTCGATCCGCTGCGCGTTGACCCAACGGTTGTCGTCTGAAAGCAACGGATAGCGGTATTAGGTAGCAAGCACACCTAACGTCCGATTCTGCTAACACTTTGATTAGGCTACAATGATTGCCCTCCACAGACAAGGGCAATCCGATGACCGACCATGTGCTTGCGGGCTTGGCGAAGCGCCGCGCCGAGCTGGCGGGCGAGGCTGAAATGCTCCGCGCCCGGCTGGCGCAGATCGCGACCGACACGGGCCACCTCGACGCGGTGA
>CAXUIQ010000285.1:0-5673 GCA_964250815.1 uncultured Acetobacteraceae bacterium | reverse complement strand
GGTCCTCCAGGCTGCCGCCGCCGCGCGCCACGATCAGCACGTCGGGCCGGGGCACGGCGCCGCCGGGCGCCAGGCGGTCGAAGCCGGCGATGGCAGCGGCGATGCGGGCGGCGGCGCCCTCGCCCTGCACCGGCACCGGCCAGACCAGGACCGGGCGGGGAAAGCGGCGCGCAATCGTGGTCTTGATGTCTTGCAGCACCGCACCCTGCGCTGACGTCACCACGCCCACGACGGCGGGGAGGACCGGGAGGCGCCGCTTGCGCTCCGCGTCGAACAGCCCCTCCGCCACCAAGCGGGCGCGCAGCGCCTCGATCCGCGCCAGCAGCGCCCCGGCGCCGGCATAGTCCATGCGATCGACGATCAACTGGTAGGAGCTGCGCTCGCCGTAGGACGACACCCGGCCCGTCGCGACCACCTCAACGCCGTTCTCCGGCACCAGCGCCAAGCGCGGCACCGTGCCCTTCCACACGACGCCGCTGATCTTGCCGCCCTCGTCCTTCAATGAGAAATACATGTGGCCGGACGGGTAGCGCTTGAACTCGGTGATCTCGCCGCGCACGCGCACCCGGCCGAACGCGCCTTCCAGCGTGCGCTTCACCGCGCCGGAGATTTCCGACACCGTGTATTCCGGGATGTTGCTGGGCGCGGCCTTCAGATCGTCCATGCGGCGAAGCTATGCTAAACGCGCCCCATCGAGAAGCGGAGGGTGGCCATGCGGGTTCTGGTGATCGGCTCGGGCGGCCGGGAACATGCGCTGGCCTGGGCGCTGTCGGCCTCGCCGCTGCTGACCAAGCTCTGGGTCGCGCCGGGCAACCCGGGCACTGCGCTGGTTGCGGAGAACGTCGGCATCTCGGCAATCCACATCGAACGGCTGGTGCAGTTCGCCCGCGACAACGAGATCGACCTGGTGGTGCCGGGTCCGGAGGGGCCGCTGGTCGCGGGGCTTGCCGACGCCATGGCGGAGGCCGGCATCCGCTGCGTCGGCCCGACCGCCGCAGCCGCGCGGTTGGAAGGCAGCAAGGCCTTCGCCAAGCAGCTTTGCAGCGACGCCGGCATCCCGACCGCGCTTTGGGAACAGTTCACCGACCCCGAGGAAGCGCGCGGGTTCATCCGCCGCCGCGGCGCGCCCGTCGTGGTGAAGGCGGACGGCCTGGCGTCCGGCAAGGGCGTCGTGGTGGCGGCCACGGTCGAGGAAGCGGAGGCCGCGGTCGATGCGATCATGCGCGACCGCGCCTTCGGCGACAGCGGCACCACGGTGGTGGTCGAGGAATGCCTATCGGGCGAGGAGGTCAGCCTGTTCGCGTTGTGCGACGGCACGGATGCGGTGTTCCTGGGCGCGGCGCAGGACCACAAGCGGCTGCTGGATGGCGACGCCGGGCCGAATACCGGCGGCATGGGCGCGGTCTCCCCGGTGCCGGGCTTCGACCCTGCGGCGGCGATGGACGGCTTCATCCGGCCTGTCCTGGCCGAGATGGCCCGGCGCGGCACGCCGTTCCGCGGGGTGCTGTTCGCCGGGCTGATGCTCGCGGCGGACGGCGCCAAGCTGATCGAGTACAACGTGCGCCTCGGCGACCCGGAGTGCCAGGCGCTGCTGCCGCGGCTGCGCAGCGACCTGCTGCCGGCGCTGCTGGCCGCCTGCGACGGCGAGCTGGGCCGGTTCGACCTGCGCTGGACCGGCAACGCCGCGGTGGCGGTGGCGATGGTGGCGCCGGGCTACCCGGCGGCGCCCGAAACGGGGTCCGACATCGGCGACCTCGCCGCCGCCGCGTCGGTGCCGGGCGCGCTGGTGTTCCAGGCCGGCACGCGGACGGAGGGTGGGCATCTGCTGGCCGATGGCGGGCGGGTGCTGACGGTCTGCGGCACCGGGGCCGACCTCCCGGCGGCGCGGGCGGTGGCATACCGGGCGGTCGGGTTGGTGCCCTGGAAGGCCGGCGTTTATCGGAGCGACATCGGGGCGCGCTCCGCAGGCGCTGTCCCGAAGATGGACGCCGGGCGGTCTGCCTCCTAGCCGGGATGCTCCACGCATTGCTTTATCTGCAACGGCCGGCGCGTCCCATTCCGGCACGAGCCATGGTATCGTCCGTCTCGATCCGGTTTGGCCAGCGCGACTGAGGGGGTAGGTAGGTTGATGGACGCCGAGGCAAGCCTTGCATCCTGCGACGTGCCGAGGCGTATCGCCGACCTCGGTGGTCCGCGCGGCTGGCCGCTGTTGGGCAACCTGCCGCAGATCGACCTGGCGACGTTCCACCAGCAGCTCGAAGGCTGGGCGAAGATCCACGGGCCGCTGTATCGCCTGCGGATCGGGCCTCGCAACGTCCTGGTGGTGGCGCGGCCGGACCTGATCGCCGGCATCCTGCGCGACCGGCCCGAGGGCTGGAGCCGCCTGCGGACCATGCAGGCGGTAATCCGCGAGATGGGGGTCGATGGCGTGTTCTCGTCCGAGGGGGAGGCCTGGCGGCGCCAGCGCCGGCTGGTGGCGGCCGCCTTCACGCCGAGCCAGCTCAAACGCTATTTCCCGGTGGTCGAGCGGATGACCGAGCGGTTGAAGGAGCGGCTGGACGCAGCCGCGCAGGCCGGCACGTCCATCGACCTGCAAGCCACGCTGATGCGGTATTCCGTCGATGTGACGGCAAGCCTCGCCTTCGGGATCGACGTCAACACGATGCAGCAGGCCGACGGCGTGGTGCAGGAGCACCTGGACCAGGTGTTCCCGATGCTGATGCGACGCATGAACGCGGCGTTCCCGCTTTGGCGCTACGTCAAGCTGCCGGCGGACCGCGCGTTCGACCGGCACCTGGCGGCCGGGCATGCCGCGGTGGCGTCTTTCGTCCAGGCCGCCCGCGAGCGCATCGCGGCGAACCCCGGGCTTGCCGAGCGCCCGACCAACCTGCTGGAAGCCATGCTGGCGGCGCGGGACGCCGACGGCGGGACGCTCAGCGAAGCGGAGGTGGCCGGCAACGTGTTCACCATGCTGCTGGCCGGGGAGGACACGACGGCGAACACCCTGGCGTGGACGCTTTACTTGCTGCACACGCATCCCGGGACGTGGCGGGCGGTGGTCGCGGAGGTGGATGCGGCCCTTGGGGCGGACGCCATTCCGCGCAGCGTGCAGGCAGCGGGCGGGCTTGCGCTGGTCGAGGACTGCTCGAACGAATCGATGCGGCTGCGTCCGGTGGGGCCGGTCTCCTATGTCGAGAACAACGCGACGACGGAGATCGAGGGCGTCGCGCTCCCGGCGGGCACCTTCGTGATCTGCCTCATGCGGAGCGGCGCGGTGGACGCGGGCGCTGCTACGGACGCGGCCGAGTTCCGGCCGTCGCGCTGGCGTGCCGCGGCGGACGGTGAACTCGGTGCGAATGCCGGTGATCGACGCCTGACTACAGCCTCGATGCCGTTCGGCGCCGGTCCGCGGGTCTGTCCGGGCCGGTATCTCGCGATGCTTGAGATGAGGATGGTGCTGGCGACCATCGCACGCAATTACCAGGTGCTCGAAGTCGGAACCGAGCATGGCGCGCCGCCCCGCGAGCGCCTGGCATTCGCGATGTCGCCGGTTGGGCTGCGCATGAGGATCAAGGCGCGATCCCGTCAATCCTGAACGCGGCCGTTCGGCCCCAGGTGCCGCCGCTCCTGGAAGAAGCTGCGCAGCAGCGCCGCGCACTCCCGCTCCCGGACGCCGCCCACCACCTCCGGGCGGTGCAGGCAGCCCTTCGCCTCGAACACCCGCGGCCCGTGCTCCACCCCGCCGCCCTTCGGGTCGTAGGCGCCGAACACCAAGCGCCGGATTCGGAAGTGCACGGCGGCGGCGGCGCACATCGGGCAGGGTTCGAGCGTCGCCACCAGGTCGCAGCCGGTCAGCCGCGGCGTGCCCAGCCGCCGCGCCGCGGCGCGCAGCGCCAGCATCTCGGCATGGGCGCTGGCGTCCCGGTCCGCTTCCGTCCGGTTGCCGGCGCGGGCCAGCACCGTGCCGTCGGGCGCCAGCACCACCGCGCCCACCGGCACTTCCCCCCGCGCCGCAGCCGCCTGGGCTTCCTGAAGGGCCAGGTCCATGGGGGTCATCGGGCCTGCTTGCTCCCGATCCCCGTGCGGGTCTAGTCGTGCGCGATGACCGCACGCATCAGACCCCTCATCGGCGTGACCTTGGATGCCGAGCCGCCCGGCGGCTACTCGAAATACCCCTGGTACGCGCTCCGCGCCAACTATGCCGAGGCCATCGCCGGCAGTGGCGGGCTGCCGGTGGCGCTGCCGCACGACCCCGGCCTTGCGCCCAACTACCTCGACCGCATCGACGCCCTGGTCGTCACCGGCGGCGCCTTCGACGTGGACCCGGCGCTGTATGGCGACACGGAGCGGCACGCCACCGTGACGCTGAAGGAAACGCGCACCGCGTCGGAGCTGGCGCTGGTGCGCGGCGCGCTGGCCCGCGACATGCCGGTGCTTGGCATCTGCGGCGGCGAGCAGTTGCTGGTCGTGGCGCTCGGCGGCTCGCTGCTGCAGCACATCCCGGACAGCGTGCCGGACGCCATGGAGCACGAGCAGCGCAACCCGCGCGACCAGCCCGGCCACACCGTCGAGATCGTGCCGGGCACCCTGCTGCACCGGATCGTCCGCGCGCCGACCATGCAGGTGAACTCCGCCCACCACCAGGCGGTGCGGGACGCCGGGCGCTGGGCCACGGTGAACGCCACGGCACCCGATGGCGTGATCGAGGGCGTGGAGGACTCGCGCTACGGCTTCTGCCTGGGCGTGCAATGGCATCCGGAGTTCCTGATCGACTCCGGCGACAAGCGCATCCTGGACGCGCTGGTGGCGGCGGCCGGGGGATGAACGGCGAAGGCGAAGCCGGGGAGGGCGCGGCCGGACCGGGCGCAGTCCGGGGCGAGCGCATCGCCAAATGGCTGGCCCGCGCCGGGGTCGCCAGCCGGCGGGACGCCGAGAAGCTGCTGGCCGAGCGGGTCGTCGCGGTGAACGGCGCCGTGGTGACGCACCCCGCCACTTTCATCGAACCCTCCGACATCGTGCAGGTCCGGGGCGCCGTGGTCGATGCGCCCGACCGGACCCGGCTTTGGCGCTACCACAAGCCGGAAGGGCTGGTGACTTCCCACCGGGACCCGCAAGGCCGGCCCACCGTGTTCGACGCGCTGCCGCCCGGGCTGCCCCGCGTCGTCAGCGTCGGGCGGCTGGACCTCAACAGCGAGGGTCTGCTGCTGCTGACCAACGACGGCGCGCTGGCCCGGCGGCTGGAGCTGCCGGAGAACGGCTGGACCCGCCGCTACCGCGTCCGCGCCTACGGCGTGATCGACAACCGGGCGCTGGGCGGCCTGGTCCGCGGCGTCACCGTCGAGGGCGTGCGCTACGGCCCCATCGAAGCGTTGGTCGATGCCCGCACCGGCGCCAACAGTTGGCTGAGCGTGGCGCTCAGGGAGGGCCGCAACCGCGAGGTGCGCAAGGTGATGGCCCATCTGGGCCTGCAAGTCACCCGGCTGATCCGCGTCGCCTACGGCCCGTTCCAGCTCGGCAACCTCCCGCGCGGCGCGGTGGACGAGGTGAGCGGCAAGGTGCTGCGCGAGCAGCTTGCGGCGGGGGCGCCCGATGCGGGGCGGCCGGCCCGGACGAGGCCGGGGCCGGCCTAGCCATGCGGATCATCGCGGGCGCCTGGCGCGGGCGGGCGCTGTC
>CAXUIQ010000284.1:2704-5687 GCA_964250815.1 uncultured Acetobacteraceae bacterium | reverse complement strand
GCCCCGGCCAGCGCGCCCCACCATCGCCGCCGTTTCGCCGGCACCGGGGCGTCGATGCCCAGTCCAGCCCGCACCCGCTCCGGCGTCAGCGGCAGCTCGCGGAAGCGCACGCCGGTCGCGTTGAACACGGCGTTGGCGATGGCGGCGGCGCTGGGGATGGAGGCGGACTCGCCCGCGCCCAAAGGCGCCATGTCCTGCCGCGGCATCAGCACCACGTCGATGGCGGGCACCTGCGGAAAGGTCAGGATGGGGTAGGCGCCCCACTCGCGGCTGGTCACGGCGGTCCGGTCGAACCGCACCTGCTCGACCAGGGCGCGGCTGGTGGATTGGATGACGTTGCCGTGGATCTGGTGGCGCACGCCGGCCGGGTTGACCATCATGCCGGTGTCCTGCCCGGCCGTGACCTTGGTGACGGCCACCACCCCCGTGCGGCGGTTCACGGCCACGTCGGCGACCCAGGCGGACCAGGCGGCGGCGGTGCCGGGGAAGCGCCCGTGGACATAGACGGCATAGGCGAAGCCGCGGCCGTACAGCCACTCGCCCTCCCCGCCATGGCTGCCCGGGGCGGTGTGCGGCACCCACCCGGCCCGCTCCGCCACCGCGCGCACCAGGGCGGCGCCGCGCTCGTCCGGCAAATAACGCAGGCGGTACTCGATTGGGTCGGCGCGGGCCTCGGTTGCGCACTCGTCGATCCAGGATTCATGGGCGAAGCTGTTGGGCAGCGCCGACACGCCGCGCAGCCACGACGCCCGCACGACCGGCGCCATGTCGTGCACCGTGACGCGCATGGCGGCGTAAGCATAGGGCGGCGCGGCGGTGCGGTCGCCCATCTCGAACACGTCCGGCACCGGGGCGACCGTCCCGGTCAGCAGCAAGGCGAGGGTGGGCGCGCCGTTCGACGGGAAGCGGGTGGCGAAGTCGTAGCCCGCGACGCCGCCGGCGGCGTCCAGCCCGCCGCGCACGTCCATCACCTGCGCCGCGCCCTTCGGCTCCCAGGCGTGCTCCTGCTCGCGGGACAGCTGCACCCGCACCGGGCGGCCGACCGCACGGGACAGCAGGGCCGCGTCCGCGCTCACGTCGTCGGCGCAGTTGCGGCCGTAGCAGCCGGCGGCCTCGTGCCGGATGACCTCGATCCGGTGCTCCGGCAGGTCCAGCAGCCGCGCCAGGTCGGCGCGCAGCATGTGCGGGTTCTGCGTGCCCGACCACACGGCCAGCCGGTCCGGGCCGTAGTCGGCCACCGCGCAGGACGGCCCGACCGAGCCGTGCATCTGGTAGGGCCATACGTAGGTCCGCGGCATCGGCGTGGCCGCCCCGGCAATCGCGCCCTCCACGTCGCCGCGGTCCAGCAGGACGCGCGGGCGGGACGGCTGGGCGCGCAAGGCCTGCTCCGGACGTTCCAGATCGGGCAGCGCGCCGCCACTGCCGCGCCATGACACTTTCAGCTCGCGGGCGGCTTCCATCGCGTGCTCTTCCCGCTCCGCCACCACGCCCACGAAGTCGCGGATGACCACGGTGGCGACCAGCCCGGGCACATGGGCCACCGACGCCTCGTCCACCGCGAGCAGGCTGTTGCCCACGAAGGGGCCGGCATCGAGGCCGGCGTAAGGGGGCCGCACCACCCGGCCATGCAGCATCCCGGGCACGCGCACGTCGTGCACATAGGTGAACTCGCCGGCCGCCTTGGCAGGGATGTCGATGCGCGCGACCTCCTGCCCGACGATGCGGTGCTCGGCCGCGGGCTTGAGCGCCGCGGCCTCGTCCAGCCACAGCCGGATGCGCTGGCCCGCCACCAGCTCGCCGTAGCTGAGGTGGCGGTTGCCGCCGGGCACGCCGACGACGCCATCGACGACGGCGAGCGTTTCAGGCGCCGCGTCCAGCAGCCCGGCCGCGCGGGCGACCAGCGCATGCCGGGCCGTCGCCGCCGCCCGGCGCAGCGGGACCGCGGCGACCTGGATCGTCTCGCTTGCGATGGTGGCGCCCTGGTTCGGCGCCCGCCCGGTGTGGCCCAGCACGGCCGTGACCCGGTGCAGGGGCACGTCCAGCTCCTCGGCGACGATCTGCGACAGGGCGGTGGCGATGCCGGTGCCGAGATCGACGTGGCCGTTGAACGCGGTCACGCTGCCGTCGTCCGCCACGGCGATGAAGATTTGCAGGTCGGGGTCGCCGGGTTCGGGCGAGGCCGCCGCCGGTTCCTCCAGCGCCACCGCCGCCGGGCCTCCGCGCAGCACCAGCAGCGTGCCCGGCGCTTGCAGCAGCGCCGCTTGGTCGAGCGATGACAACGGGGTCAAATCGGCGGCCCCGCCGCGCGCTGCACGGCGCGGAGGATCTCGACGTGGGCGCCGCAGCGGCACAGGTTGTGGCGCAGGGCCTCGCGGACCTCCGCCTCCGTCGGGTGCGGGACGCGGCGGAGCAGGGCGGCGGCCGTGATGATCATGCCGTTCAGGCAGTAGCCGCACTGCGCGGCCTGCTCGGCGATGAACGCCGCCTGCACCGGATGCGGGGCGGCGGAGGACCCGAGGCCCTCCAGCGTCGTGACCGCCCGCCCCTCCGCCATGCCCGCGGACACCACGCAGGACCGGGCGGCGCGGCCGTCCAGCAGCACGGCGCAGGCGCCGCACTCGCCCAGGCCGCAGCCGAACTTGGGGCCGTTCAGGCGGAGGTCGTTGCGCAGGACGTAGAGCAGCGGCGTGGCGCGGGGGAGTGGGAGCGAGACCTGCGCGCCGTTCACCGTGAGCCGCAGTTCCGCGCCCGTGTCCTCCCGCATCGCTTGCGATGGCCTCTGCCCTGTTGCCCGGCAACGCTAATGTTTGCGTGCGAACGTGCAAGGGCTTTGCTGGACCGGGCAGTTGCAAGCATCCCGATCCCTCCAACGATGAGCGGACGGGTCCGGAGCGGAGCGCCACGAAATTCTTTGATGCGCGAACCGGACAACCCATGGACCCGGAGAGCTTGCCGATCCGTGGCAGCCGTGGTCCGGCCGGAA
>CAXUIQ010000284.1:0-2604 GCA_964250815.1 uncultured Acetobacteraceae bacterium | reverse complement strand
CCGGAAACAGGTTGCAGGCATCAGGCCGACCCCGGCCCTGTTCCACCTCGACCTCGTGACCGACATGGCCGAGGACCCCTGGGTAGTCCTCAACGGCACGGCCCTGGGGTGGCCTGGCGACATCCCTCGAATGGCTGACGCCGCCGCGATTTGCCGCGGCATCCCGCTTCTTCTCAGCCTTGTGCGAGTCGGCCCCGGCGCCGGGGCGTTCGGGTCAGCAACCGGAGCAGGGCAGGGCGGAAGGCAGCGCTCGCCTCTGGCGTCACGCACGCAGCCAATTCTTCCGAAAACCGCCGCCGCGCATTGACGCGCCGTCCTCCCCCCGCGCTATGCTGCGTCGCCACAAGCCGGAACTCCCAGCCATGCGCCGCTTCCTGCTCGCCTTGCCGCTCCTGGCCATGCTCGCGGCGCCGGCGCACGCCAAGGACGAGCTGGTGATCGGCGCGGCGCAGTTCCCGTCCAGCCTGCACCCGACCATCGACCCGGAGGTGATCAAGCTCTACGTCCTCGCCTTCGCGCAGCGGCAGGTCAGCGCCTACGACAAGGACTGGAAGCCGGTCTGCCTGCTCTGCGCCGAGCTGCCGTCGTTGGAGAACGGCCTCGCCCGCATCGAGGACCTGGGCGGCGGCAAGAAGGGCATGGCCGTCACCATCAAGCTCAAGCCCGGCCTCCAATGGGGCGACGGCCAGCCGGTCACGGCGCGCGACATCGCCTTCACCCTCAAGCTGGCGCAGAACCCGGACGCCGGGTTCAGCAACACCTACCCGTGGGAGCGCGCGGCCTCGGCCGACGTGGTGGACGACGCCACCGCGGTGCTGCACCTGCCGCGCGTGCTGTCGGACTTCATGATGTGGGACCAGGTGCTGCCGGAGCACGTGGAAGGTCCCGTGGCCGCCGCCGCCAAGGCCCCCGGCGACTACATCAACGCGACCCAGTACAACCGCGCGCCCACCACGCCGGGGCTGTGGAACGGCCCGTGGATGGTGACGGGCTACCAGTCCGGCGCGCAGGTCGTGTTCGAGCCGAACCCGCACTGGCCCGGCCCCAAGCCTGCCTTCCGCAAGGTCACGCTCCGCACCATCGAGAACACCGCGGCGCTGCAGGCCAACCTGCTGTCCGGCGACATCGACATGGTGGCGGGCGAAGGCGTGGGCTTGACCATCGACCAGGCGCTCGCGCTGCGGAAGCAGGCGCCGGACCGCTTCGCGTACGCCTTCCAGCCCAGCCTCACCTACGAGCACATCGACCTCAAGCTCGACAACCCCATCCTGTCCGACGTGCGGGTGCGCCGCGCGCTGCTCTCGGCGCTGGACCGGCAGACGCTGGTGAACCGGCTGTTCGAGGGCTTGCAGCCGGTCGCCGCCACCTGGGTCAACCCGCTGCATCCCATGCACGACAAGACGGTCGCGGCAGCCAAGTTCGATCTGCCCGGCGCCAAGAAGCTGCTCGCCGACGCCGGCTGGACCCCCGGCCCGGACGGCGTGTGCCGCAAGAACGGGCAGCGCCTGTCCATCGAGTTCGGCACCACCGCCGGCAACCGCCTGCGCGAGCTGGAGCAGCAGGTGATGCAGAACCAATGGAAGGCCGCCTGCGTCGAAGCGACGATCAAGAACGAGCCGGCCCGCACCCTGTTCGGCGAAACGCTCAAGAAGCGCACCTACACGGGCGCGGTCCTGTACGGCTGGAGCAGCACCGTCTCCGAATCGCCCCGCCGGACGCTCGCCACCGACCAGATCCCCTCCGAGGCCAACAACTTCGGCGGCGCGAACTACCCGGGCTTCAGCGATCCCAAGATGGACGCGGACATCGCGGAGGTGGAAAGCGAGCTGGACCCGGAAAAGGCCAGCACGGGCTGGGCGGCCATGCAGCGCATCTACGCGGAGCAGTTGCCGGCGCTGCCGCTGTTCTTCCGCGCCGAGCCGCACGTCACGCCCAAGTGGCTGCGCGGCTACCAGCCGCTCGGCAACGGCTACAACGTCGGCATCTTCGCGGAACAATGGACGGCCCAGTAGGCGCCCCTTCGGCGCCCCTGCTTGAGGTCGCGGGCCTGCAGATCGCCTTCGACCTGCCGGGCGGCCCGCGCACGGTGGTCGCCGGCGTCGGCTACGCCATCCCGCCGGGCCGCACCCTGGGCGTGGTGGGAGAAAGCGGCTGCGGCAAGAGCATGACGGCGCTCGCCCTCATGGGCCTGGTGCCGCGGCCCGGCCGCGTGTCCGGCAGCATCCGCTTCGAGGGGCGCGAGCTGGTCGGCCAAAACCGCGCTGCCTGGCGGGCCATGCGCGGCAGCCGCATGGCCATGGTGTTCCAGGAGCCGATGACGGCGCTGAACCCCGTCATGCCGGTGGGCCGCCAGATCGCCGAGGCGCTGGTGCTGCACGAGGACATCGGCTGGCCCGCCGCCGGCGAACGCGCCGTGGAATTGCTGTCCCAGGTCGGCATCCCGGCCGCGCGGGAGCGGGCCGGCGCCTACCCGCACCAGCTCAGCGGCGGGCAGCGGCAGCGGGCGATGATCGCCATGGCGCTGGCCTGCCGCCCGGCGCTGCTGGTCGCGGACGAGCCGACCACGGCGCTCGACGTCACCATCCAGGCGCAGATCCTCGACCT
>CAXUIQ010000283.1:0-5713 GCA_964250815.1 uncultured Acetobacteraceae bacterium | reverse complement strand
CCCACACGCCGGGCCGCCGCAGCGCGCGGGCGGAGGCCGCCGCGAGCAGCGCCGTCGGCTGCAACTCCTCCGGCAGGTAGCCGGCGTTCAAGGCGCGCGCCTGGTCGGACGGCACCAGGCACAGGCTGCCCAATCCGCCCGCCGTGGCCCGGGCCGGCCCGAGCGCGAGGCTTTGCCAGCCCAGGTCGGAGGGGGCCTCGGCGCCGGGCCGGTCGGCGACGAAGGTGCCTTGCCCCGGCCGCGTGTCCAGCACGCCCTCCCGCGCCAGGAGGTCCAGCGCCTGCTGCACGGTGACGGGGCTGACGCGCAGCTCCGCCATCAGCGCGCGGACGGAGGGCAGGCGCGAGCCGGACGGCTGCCCGTCCGCCAGGCGGCGCAGGTGTTGAGTGACGCGGGCGCTGCTGTTACCTGTCTTCATGAAAACGTGCGATAACGTTACTCTCGGCGGCACGGTAACGCAACCCGGGCGGAGACCGTGAGCGCCGGGCTGATGCTGGCGTTCGCCGGCTTCGCGTTCGTCAGCTCCATCACGCCCGGGCCGAACAACGCGATGCTGCTGGCGTCCGGCGCCAACTACGGGTTCCGCCGCACCGTGCCGCACATCGCCGGCATCAGCCTGGGGGTGGTGGCCATGCTGGTCCTGGTCGGCTTCGGCTTGGGACAGGTGTTCGCGGCCGTGCCGCTGATCTATGTCGTGCTGCGCTGCGCAGGGGCCGCCTACCTGCTTTGGCTGGCCTGGACGATTGCCCGCGCCGGACCGATGACCGGCCGCCAGGGCAGCGGGCGGCCGATGACGTTCTGGCAGGCCGCCGCGTTCCAATGGGTCAACCCGAAGGCTTGGATCATGGTCGTGGGCGCGGTGACCACCTACGCGCCGCGCGACGGCTCCGGGCAGAACGTCGCGGCGCTGGCGGTGCTGCTCGGCCTGGTCAACGCCTCCAGCGTCAGCGTTTGGGCCGGCTTCGGCACCGCGCTCCGGCCCTTCCTGTCCGACCCGGGCCGCGTCCGGTTGTTCAACTGGACGATGGCGCTGCTGCTGGTGCTGTCGCTGCTGCCGGTCCTAAGCTGACGCCGTGCTTGCCCGCAGGCGTGCCGGGCGGTTCCGACCCACGGAGACAGGCGATGGACTTGCAGCAGATCCACCATTTCGCCCTGGTCGTCGGCGACCTCGATGCGTCGGTCAGGTGGTATGGCGACGTGCTGGGCTTCGCGCTGGAACGGCGGTTCGGCTTCGCGGAAGCGGGGGTCGAGATCGCCCATGTCGTGACATCCAACGGCATCCGGCTCGAACTGATCCAGCAAGCCGACTCCGCCGCCAGCCCTGACGCCGGCCAGGACGCCTTCGGGGCGCTGCGCACGCAAGGGGCCAAGCACATCGGCCTCTTGGTCCGCGACATCGCGATGGCGGCGCGCGAGTTGCGGGCCAAGGGCGTCGAGGTCGTCCACGGCGTCGCCACGGTTGAGCCGGCGGGCGTGCAGAACTTCTGGGTCAGGGACAACGGCGGCAACCTGATCGAGTTCAACCAATGGCTTGCCTGACGGGCGCCGCTGGACGCCGCAACCACAGGAGAACGCCATGCGCCGCCGCTACGCCACCGTTGACGTGTTCACCGCGGCCCCGTTCAGCGGCAACCCGCTCGCGGTCGTGCTCGACGCCGAGGGCCTGTCCACGGCGCAGATGCAGGCCGTGGCGCGCGAGTTCAACTATTCCGAAACCACCTTTGTCCTGCCGCCCCGAGACCCGGCCCACGCCGCGGAGGTCCGCATCTTCACGCCCGACCGCGAGCTGCCCTTCGCCGGCCATCCCAACGTCGGCACCGCCTTCGTGCTGGCCCGGCAAGGCCAGGCGTCCGGCCAGGCGACCCGCGACCATGTTGTGTTCGAGGAACGCGCGGGCCTGGTCCCGGTCAGGGTGCTGCGCGAGGCGGGGGACGCGGTCGGAGCCGAACTGACCGCGCCGGAGCCGTTCCACCGCGGCATGGCCATCGACCCGGCGCTTGCAGCGTCTGCGGTCTCCTTGCCTGTGGGGGAGGTCGCGACGGACCGGCACGCGCCTGTGGTCGCGTCGGTCGGGCTGCCGTTCCTGATCGCGGAGCTGGGCAGCCGCGACGCGCTGCGCCGCGTGCGTCCCGAACCGGCGGCGTTGGCAGAGGCGTTCAGGCTCGCCGGCGTCACCGGCCTGCACCTTTACACCCGCGACACCGAACCCGGCGACGCGCCGGGAGGAACATGCGACCTCAGCGCGCGCATGGTGTGCCGGGTGCCGATGGTGGTGGAGGACCCGGCGACCGGCAGCGCCAACTGCGCGCTCGTGGCCCTCCTCGCGCAGCTCGATCCGCAGCCGGACGTGACGGCAAGGCTCACCGTGACGCAGGGCGTGGACATGGGCAGGCCCAGCATCCTGCACGCGCAGGCCCGCAAGCAGGGCGGCGTGGTCGATGCCGTGACCGTCGGCGGGTGCTGCGTCACGATCATGGAAGGCAGCTTTGTCCTGGAAGGGCAGGGGTAGCCGCGCCACGCAGGATCAGTCGGCGCCGAAGCGGGGCCGTCCGGCCTCCAAGCGCACCCGCAGCCCGCGATGGCGCGCCAGGAACCACAGTCCGACGGCCGCCGCGGCGAAGCCGGAGGCGGCGCCGACGCCGAGTGCCCAGCGGGGGCCGAACCGGTCGGCGACCCAGCCGGCGACCGGGGCACCGATGGGGGTACCGCCCAGGGTGATGGCCAGGCGGATCGCCATGACGCGCCCCCGCATGGCCGGGTCGGTGGAAAGCTGCACCAGGCTGTTGGTGGTGTTCATGAAGGTCAGCGCGGACACCCCCACGCCCACGAGGGCAAGGCCGAACAGCCAGTAGGTCGGCATGGCCGCCGCCAAGGCGCAGCAGACCCCGAACGCCGCAGCACCTCCGCATACCAGCGCGAAGCGCGGCGCGTCCCGCCCGGCCGCGAGCAGGGCGCCTGCGACCGTCCCCACCGCCATGGTCGAGGTCAGCAACCCATACTGCCCGGCCCCGGCGCCGAACACGCTGACCGCCATCGTCGAGATGAAGATGGGGAAGTTCAGCCCGAACGTGCCGATCAGGCCCAGCATCGCGAACACGGCCAGGAGGTCGGGACGCGCCCAAACGTAGCGGAACCCTTCCAACAAGCTCCCTCGCGTCCGGGCGGCCCGGTCGTTCCGGTGCAGGGCGCCAACGCGGAGGAAACCGAGCGACAAGAGCACGGCGCCGAAGGAGGCCGCGTTGAGGAGGAACACCCACCCAATCCCCACCGACGCGATCAGCACGCCGGCGACGGCCGGCCCGATCATCCGCGCGGCGTTGAAGGAGGTGGAGTTCAGCCCCACCGCGTTCGCCAGGTCGGCCTCGCCCACCAATTCCGAGACGAAGGTGTGGCGCGCAGGCGCGTCGAACGCGGACGCGCAGCCGAGCAGGAACGCGAACACGCCCACGTGCCACAACTGCACCGCCCCGGCGACGGTCAGGACGCCCAACGCCAGCGCGAACGCCCCCATCGCTGCCTGGGTGCCGATCAAGAGCCGCCGCCGGTCGAGGTGGTCGGCCGCGAAGCCGGTCCATGGCAGCAGCAGCAGGTGCGGCCCGAACTGCAGCGCCATGACCACGCCCACCGCCGTCGCATTCCGATGCGTCAGCACGGTCAGCACTAGCCAGTCCTGGGCGATGCGCTGCATCCAGGTGCCGACGTTGGACACCAGCGCGCCCCCGGCCCAGATCCGGTAGTTGGCGCTGCGGAGGGAGCGGAAGGTGCGCTTCAAGGAAATGGCGCCGTCCATGGCGCTGGGCGGCTGTTCATGAACCCTGCCGCGCGAGGTGGGCGGACAAGCCGATGGTTCCGGACGCGAATAGGATGCACCTCACGGGGGTTGCTCGGGCCAGCAGCTCCGCGCCGGGCGACCCTGAAGCCTGTTGTCATCGCCGACCCCTTCCTTGTCGAAAGTGCAAACGGGTCAACCCGGCGCCGCGCTGCCCGGCAGGCCGCGTGCCGGCGCAGGCCACCGGCCATGGCCGGCGGTCCGCCCTCGCCGCGAGGCCCTGGGGCTGGATGGCTCACCGCATGCCGATCTGCCGGCAACCCGGCGCCATAGCGAAGGGTATGCGGCGGAGCCGTTCACGTTTCAGTGCGGCTGCGGTCTCCTGCTCCCTTGCGGCCTTGGCCACGGCTTCTTGCCTGCTCCCCGCGTGCGGGGGCAAGCGGCGGCGTTGCGTCCCGACGCGAAGCCTTGCACCATGCTCCGCCAGGACCGACCCCCATGCTTGAGGAGGCGACAGTGCGCCGGACCATGCAGCACCTTCTTGCCGGACTGCTCGCGGTGATGCCCGCGATGGCGGCGCAGGCGCAAAGCGCCATCGAGGTTTCGAACGCTTGGACCCCCGCATCGGCGCAAGCCCGCGTCGATGCGCCGCTTTACATGACCATCGCCAACAAGAGCGACGGGCCGGACAGCTTGGTCCGCGTCCGCTGCCCGGTTGCCGACTTCGCCGAGAAGCACGCGACGGACCGCGGGGAAGGAGGGTATGCGATGCGGGAAGTGAAGGCCATCGCGGTCCCGGCCGGCGCCACGGTGACGCTGGCGCCCCGCGGCTTCCACCTGATGCTGCTGCACACCAAGCAGGCGCTGCAGCCGGGCGAGACGTTCACCTGCTCCGTCGTGTTCCAGAAGGCCGGCACCTTGCCGGTCGAGGTGGCGGTGGCGCCCGGCGGCGCAGAGGACGGGTCCTGAGCCGCCGGGCCGGAAACGCGGTCCCGCTCAGGCGCGCAGCATGTCGTTCAAATCCTTGAGCATGGCCAGGTGCATCTCGATCACCGCCTTGGCCAGCGTGGCGACGTGGGCGGTGTCGGAGCCGAGCAGGCTGGCGGAGTCCTGGCCTTTGCCCTGCAGGAAGGCGTCCTGGATGCCCAGCAGCTCCGAATGCCCGTCGATCTGCGCCGCGATGTAGGCCTTGTCGAAATCGGCGCCCGACGCGCCTTGCAGGCTCTTCAGCGCCGCAGTCCCCTTGTCGTCGAGCGCCGGGGCGGCGGGCTTCTGCTGGCTGGTGAGCGCCTGGGCGATCGCGGTCTGCTCCGCCACCTCGAAGCCGGCGAACTGCTTCACCTTCGGGTTGCCGGCCTTTTGCGCCGCCAGCTCGCTGGACTGCTTGGCAAGCGCGCCGGCCATCAGCGTCATGCGCCTGTAGTCGTCGGCGCCGATGGGCGTCGTCGGCGCGCGGGGGCTTGCCGGCTGCGCAAGGGCGGCACCCGGCCCAAGCCGGATGGCCCATGGCAGGATAACGGCCCCGGACAGGCCGGCGAAAACGTGGCGTCGGTTCATGGCATGGCTCCCCATCGTGCCGGGTCCTGGCCGCAGCAGGGATGTTGCTGGGCCTGCCTGGCTACTGCTTCTGCTGCAACAACTCGTTCGAATGCGTGCTGCGGCAAGCATGATGGCACGGCCGAAAAGGCGCGATCAATAAAAAGTATGCCGGCGCTCCGGGGCAGGCCATTGAATATTTCGCTTTGCGCGGCCAAGCTGACCTGCGCTAGGCTGGGCATGGCTTCAGCAAGAACGCTTGGGTCGGGATCGTAGTAAAGCCGGAAGAATCCGGCCTTAAACGGGGGGTTGCTTCAGTGAGTTCAAATCGTACCAAGTTGGGCCTGCTCCTGTTGGGCTGCACGGCGCTTGCCGGGCTGCTGGGCGCGCCGGCGCGGGCTGGGGAGG
>CAXUIQ010000282.1:0-5717 GCA_964250815.1 uncultured Acetobacteraceae bacterium | reverse complement strand
ATCGGCCAGGGGCGCGAGAACGCCAAGCAGTTCCTGCGCGACCACAAGGACATGGCGGAGGCGATCGAGAAACGGGTGCGCGAGCAGTCCGGCGTGGTGGCGAACTCGATGCTGGCGCCGCCGGAGGAAGGGGACGACGCCGAGGCGGCCGATTAGGTCCAGCTTGCCGGACCACCCGCCGTTGACGGGCTTGCCCACCGCCTTGCAGTTGACGGCAGCGGACCACGAACTCGTCGAGGCAGCCCGGGCCGTGCTGCTCCGGCATTACCGTCCGTTCTGGCACACGGTCGGTGCCGCGTTGCGCAGCCGGGACGGGCGGATCTGGACGGGCGTGCATCTGGGCGCGACCGTTGGGCGGCTCTCGATCTGCGCGGAGGCCATCGCGCTGGGACGCGCGGTGATGGACGGGGACGGCACCATCGAATGCGCCGTGGCCGTCCGGCATCCCAAGCCGGAGGAGGCGGTCCAGGAGATCGCGGTCGTGTCGCCGTGCGGCGCGTGCCGGGAGAACCTGACCGACTACGATGCGGCTGCGCTCGTCATCATCAACACGGCAGCCGGCCTGCAAAAGGTGCCGGTCAGCGCCCTGCTTCCGCTGCCCTATCAGCGCTGACGGAACACCAACCCACTTTCAACGCCGAGGTTTTCATGAGCACAAATCCAAAGGCTGCACCGGACGACCACGCGAAGCCGTCGAACGTCGAGAAGGACCCGCATGACTGGACGACGGGCAACGAGACGATGACCGGGGCGCAGGCGAGCTATCTCAAGACGCTGTGCGAGGAGGCCGGCGAAGAGTTCGACTCCTCGTTGAGCAAGGCCGATGCTTCGTTGAGGATCGACGAATTGCAGAAGAAGACCGGACGCGGGAAGAACCACTGACCCCCAGGAGGCCCTGCGGATGACAGCGTGCGCTGGCTGGGGTAGGGACTGGGCCGCATCCCCGTAGGATAACCCGTCTCCGCCATGGTCAGCAGCAACGACATCCGTGCGACATTCCTCGACTTCTTTGCTCGGCATGGCCACCAGACCGTGCCGAGCAGTTCCCTTGTGCCGCTCAACGACCCGACCCTGCTGTTCACCAACAGCGGGATGGTGCAGTTCAAGAACGTCTTCACCGGTCAGGAAAGGCGTCCTTACGTTCGCGCCACCACGGCGCAGAAGTGCGTGCGGGCTGGGGGCAAGCACAACGACCTGGACAACGTGGGCTACACGGCCCGGCACCACACGTTCTTCGAGATGCTGGGCAACTTCAGCTTCGGGGACTACTTCAAGCCGCTCGCCATCGAGCTGGCCTGGACCTTGCTGACCCGGGACTTCGGCATCAAGCCGGAGAAGCTGCTGGTCACGGTGTATTCGGAAGACGAGCAGGCGGCGGACCTTTGGCGCAAGATCGCCGGGTTGCCTGACCGGCGCATCCTGCGGATCGCCACCTCTGACAACTTCTGGCGGATGGGGGACACCGGACCCTGCGGCCCCTGCTCGGAAATCTTCTTCGACCACGGCGAGGGCATCCCCGGCGGGCCGCCCGGCAGCGCCGACGAAGACGGCGACCGCTTCACCGAGATCTGGAACCTCGTGTTCATGCAGTTCGAGGAAGGGCCGCCCGGCACCCGGACCCCCCTGCCGCACCCGTCGATCGACACCGGCATGGGGTTCGAGCGGTTCGCCGCCGTCATGCAGGGCAAGCACGACAACTACGACATCGACATGATGCGCGCCTTGGTGGTCGCCAGCGCGGAAATCACTGGGCAGGCGGCGGACGGGCCATTCCGGACCAGCCACCGCGTCGTGGCCGACCACCTGCGCAGCACGTCGTTCATGATCGCCGACGGCGTGCTGCCGTCCAAGGATGGGCGCGGCTACGTCCTGCGCCGCATCATGCGCCGGGCAATGCGCCATTTGCACATGATGGGCACGGAGGAGCCGGCGTTCCACCGCCTGGTGCCTGCGCTCGTCCGCCAGATGGGCGCGGCCTACCCGGAACTGCCGCGCGCCGAGCCGCTGATCGTCGAGACGATGCGGCTGGAGGAGGACCGGTTCAAGGCGATGCTCGAACGTGGCCTCGGCTTGCTGTCCGAGGAGACCCGGCGGCTCGGCGAAGGCGGGGCGCTGCCCGGCGATGTCGCGTTCAAGCTGTATGACACGTTCGGCTTCCCGCTCGACCTCACCCAGGACGCGCTGCGCGAAGAAGGGCGGACGGTGGACGTGGCCGGGTTCGACGCGGCGATGCAGGAGCAGCGGGCGCGGGCGCGTGCGGCCTGGGCCGGGTCGGGCGACGCCGCGACCGAGCGCGTGTGGTTCGACGTGCGCGAGCGCACGGGCGCCACGGAGTTCCTCGGCTACACCACCGAGACCTCCGAGGGCGAGATCGTGGCGCTCGTGGCCGACGGCGTGGCGGTGGACCGGGCCGAGGCCAGCCAGGCGGTCGCCGTGGTGCTGAACCAGACGCCGTTCTACGCCGAAAGCGGCGGCCAGGTTGGCGACGCCGGGGTGCTGGCCGGGCCGGGACTGCGCATCCGCGTGGAGGACACGCAGAAGAAGCTGGGCGACCTTTTCGTGCATTTCGGCACCGTCGAGAGCGGGACGGCGGCGCTCGGCGCCTCGGTCATCGCCGAGGTCGATCACGCCCGCCGCGGCGCGATCCGGGCGCACCACAGCGCGACGCACCTGCTGCACGCGGCGCTTCGCGAGCGCCTGGGTCCGCACGTGACGCAGAAGGGCAGCCTGAACGCCCCGGACCGCCTCCGCTTCGATGTCAGCCAGCCCACGCCCATCGGCCGGGCCGACCTGGCCTTGGTAGAGGCGGAGGTGAATGCGCGCGTGCGCGAGAACAGCGCGGTCAACACGCGGCTGATGACCCCGGAGGCTGCGGTGGCCGAGGGCGCCATGGCGCTGTTCGGCGAGAAGTACGGCGACGAGGTCCGCGTCGTCTCCATGGGCGGCCCGGCCGCGGACGGCAAGGCGTTCTCCGTCGAACTGTGCGGTGGCACGCACGTCCGCCGGACCGGCGACATCGGCCTGTTCCGCATCATGGGTGAGGGCGCCGTCAGCGCCGGGGTGCGCCGGATCGAGGCGGTGACCGGCGAGGCCGCCCTCGCCGCCGCTGCCGAGGCTGAACGCCGGGTGTCGGACATCGCCAACCTGTTGCGCGCAAGCCCGGCCGAGGTCGTCGAGCGCGTCGGCCAGCTCATCGAGGACCGCCGCAAGCTCGGGCAGCAAGTTGCCGAGCTGCAACGGAAGCTTGCGACCGGCAGTGTCGGGTCGTCGGTCGAGGCAATCGGCGGCGTCTCCTTCGCGGCGCGCGACCTCGGCGAAGTTCCGCCGCGGGACCTGAAGGGGGTGGCCGAGGCCATCGGCACCCAGATCGGCAGCAGCGTGGTGGCGGCAGCCTCGACGGCCGATGGCCGGGCGAGCCTCGTCGTCCGGGTATCGGCGGACCTGCTGCCGCGCTTCAGCGCCGTG
The DNA here is from genome assembly GCA_964250815.1 of uncultured Acetobacteraceae bacterium. Taxonomy (GTDB): domain Bacteria; phylum Pseudomonadota; class Alphaproteobacteria; order Acetobacterales; family Acetobacteraceae; genus CAHJXG01. The sequence continues at coordinate 2,252 of CAXUIQ010000282.1, read as the reverse complement.
GACCTGGTGCGCGCCGCAAGCCGCACCTTGGGGGGCACCGGCGGCGGCGGGCGGCCCGACCTGGCGCAAGCCGGAGGGCCGAACGCCAACGCGGTCCCGGAAGCGTTCGATGCAATCCGGGCGATGCTCGCCGCTTGATCCACTCTCACCCGTCGGCGCCGCCCATGCTGGTCAGGCGAGGTATTTAGAAAACCATCCCAGCATCTCTTGCCATCCCGCTTCCGCGTCTGCCTTGCGGTAGCTCGGCCGGTAGTCGGCATGGAAGCCGTGCGGGGCGTCGTCGAACACGTGGATCTTCACGGTCTTGCCCGCACTGGCCGCCTTCGCGGCGGCAGCTTGCACGTCGGCCACGGGGATGCCCGCGTCCTGCCCGCCATACAGGCCCAGGAGCGGCGCCTTGAGTTCGGCCGCGACATCGGCCGCGTTGTGGGGCTGGATGCTGGACGGGGTGCCCCCGACCGGGCCGTACCATGCCACGGCGGCTTTCAGATTGGGGTTGTGCGCCGCGTAGAGCCAAACGTCGCGGCCGCCGCGGCAGAAGCCGGTCACCACCAAACGCTTGGGATCGCCACCGTTGGCCGCCGCCCATGCCGCCGTCGCGTCGAGGTCCCGCAGCAGTTGGTCGTCGGGCGTCTTGCTGATCACGTCGCGGATGATGGCATTCACGTCGGTCATCTTGGAAAGGTCGCCGATCCGCGCATAAAGCTCGGGCGCCACGGCGAGGTACCCGGCCTTGGCCAAGCGCCGGCAGGTGTCCTTGATGTACTCGTGGACGCCGAAAATCTCCTCGATCACCAGCACGGTCGGGAACGGCCCGGCGCCGTCCGGCCGGGCGGAATACGCCGGCAGGTCGCCGTTGTCGGTCGGCACCTTGGTTTCCCCGGCGACAAGCCCGGCCGCGTCGGTGTGGATCGCCTGCGCCTCCACCCGGGTGGTCGCAAGCGTGAACCCGCTGATCAGCCCGGTCATGACCAAGCCGCGCCGGGGCAGGGGATAGCTCGCCAAGCCTTGCAGTCCGTCCATGGTCGTTCCTTGCTGTGAATGTCCGCCGTGCCGTCCGGCGCCGCGGATCAGGCTGCTTTCGAGATCGACATGGCCGTTTGCAGGTTGGCGTCGATGCGGTCCAGGAAGTCCTGCGTGTTGAGCCAGGGCTGCTGCTTGCCGATCAGGATGGCGAGGTCCTTGGTCATGGCGCCGCTCTCCACCGTCTCGACGCAGACGCGCTCCAGCGTGTCGGCGAACTGCGTGACGTCGGGCGTCGCGTCGAAGCGCCCGCGGTAGGCGAGGCCGCGGGTCCAGGCGAAGATGGAGGCAATCGGGTTGGTGCTGGTCTCCCGCCCCTTCTGGTGCTCGCGGTAGTGGCGCGTCACCGTGCCGTGCGCGGCCTCGCTCTCGACCGTCTTGCCGTCCGGACTCATCAGCACGCTGGTCATCAGGCCGAGGCTGCCGAACCCCTGCGCCACGATGTCGCTTTCCACGTCGCCGTCGTAGTTCTTGCAGGCCCAGACATAGCCGCCGTTCCACTTGAGCGCGCTGGCCACCATGTCGTCGATCAGGCGATGCTCGTAGGTGAGGCCGAGCTTCTTGTACTCGGCCGCGAACTCGGCGTCGAAGACCTCCTGGAACACATCCTTGAACATGCCGTCGTAGGCTTTCAGGATCGTGTTCTTGGTGGACAGGTACACAGGATACTTGCGCGCGATGCCGTAGTTGAAGCTGGCGCGGGCGAAGCCCTCGATGGAGGCGCGGGTGTTGTGCATCCCCATGGCGACGCCGGGACCCTTGAAGTCGAAGATGTCCATGACCTCCGGCTCGCCGCCGGGCGGATGGTAGGTCAGCGTGACCTTGCCAGGTCCGGGGATCTTGCGCTCGGTCGCGCGGTAGATGTCGCCGTAGGCGTGGCGCCCGATGACGATGGGCTGGCTCCAGTGCGGCACCAGGCGCGGCACGTTGCTGCAGATGATCGGCTCGCGGAAGATCGTGCCGTCCAGGATGTTGCGGATCGTGCCGTTGGGGCTGCGCCACATCTTCTTCAGCTTGAATTCCGTGACCCGGGCCTCGTCCGGCGTGATGGTCGCGCACTTCACGCCGACGCCGTACTGCTTGATGGCGTTGGCGGCATCGACCGTGACCTGGTCGTCGGTCTGGTCCCGGTACTCGATGCCGAGGTCGTAGTACTTGAGGTCGATGTCGAGGTAGGGGAGGATCAGCTTGTCCTTGATGAAGCCCCAGATGATGCGCGTCATCTCGTC
>CAXUIQ010000281.1:0-5723 GCA_964250815.1 uncultured Acetobacteraceae bacterium | reverse complement strand
GAGAGCAAGCGCACGGCGAGGCTGGCCGAGATCGGCAAGACCGTGCGCCTGCCGGGCTTCCGCCCCGGCAAGGTGCCGATGACCGTCGTGCGCCAGCGCTATGGCTCCGCCATCAATTCCGAGGTGCTGGAGGAGAGCGTCAACTCCGCAACGCAGCAGGTGCTGTCCGACCGCGGGCTGCGCCCGGCGACGCAGCCGAAGGTCGATGTGACCTCGCCCGGCGACCAGCAGGACCTGGCGTTCAACGTCGAGGTGGAGCTGCTGCCCGAGGTGCCGATCCCGGACTTCGGCGCCATCGCGCTGACCCGGCTGCGCGCCGAGCCGACGCCCGAGTCCATCGACAAGACCCTGAACGAGATCGCCGCCCGGCAACGCGAGCTGGAGCCGGTCACGGAGGACCGCGGCGCGCGGACCGGCGACACGCTGACGGTGGACTACGTCGGCAAGGTGGACGGCGTGGAGTTCCCCGGGGGCACCGGCACCGCGATGCCGGTCGAGCTGGGCGGCAGCGGCTTCATCCCCGGGTTCTCCGAAGGCATGGAAGGCATGCGGCCCGGCGAGGAGCGCCAGATCGAGGTGACGTTCCCGGAGGAGTACGGCAACAAGGAACTGGCCGGGAAGCGCGCCACCTTCGACCTGAAGGCGACGGCCTTGCAGCAGGCCAAGCCCCTGGCCATCGACGACGCCCTGGCGGAGAAGCTTGGGTTCGAGAACCTGGAAGACCTGCGCAAGCTGATCGCCCAGCAGATGCAGCGCGAGTACGACCAGATGAGCCGCATGCGCATCAAGCGCGACCTGCTGGACAGCCTGGCGAAGGGCGCCGACTTCATGGTGCCCGAGAGCATGGTCGAAGGCGAGTTCGCCTCCATCTGGCAGCGGGTCGAGAACGATGTCAAAGAAGGCAAGGGCGACGCTGAGGACAAGAACAAGGACGAGGCGACGCTGAAGGCCGAGTACCGCGCCATCGCGGAGCGCCGGGTGCGGCTGGGCCTGCTGCTATCCGAGATCGGACGGGCGAACGGCGTGCAGGTCGGGCAGGACGAGATGCTGCGGGCCATGCGGACCGAGGCCAGCCGCTACCAGGGGCAGGAAGCCCAGGTGATGGAGTTCTTCCGCAAGAACCCGCAGGCGGCGGACAGCCTGCGCGGCCCGATCTTCGAGGACAAGGTGGTGGATTTCATCCTGGATCTGGCCAAGGTCGAGGACAGGACGGTGACGCCGGAGGAGCTGGCGGCGGAGCCGGAGACGGCGGAAGCCGGGCCGGCGGAGACCGGGCAAGCGGCGCCCGAGCCGGCGGAGCCTGGGCCGGCGGCGTGATGCGGCACCCCGGCAACTGGCGGGGGCCGGCTGGAACGGGCGGATTCATGGACCATGTAGGGCAGGGCTGCCTGCCATCCGCGGCGGCGGCAAGAAGGGATGTGGACAAATGAGGGATCGCGGTCCGGTCGAGGTTTACAACAGTTCGTTGATCCCGATGGTGGTCGAGCAGACCGCGCGCAGCGAGCGGGCGTTCGACATCTACTCGCGCCTGCTCCAGGAGCGGATCGTCTTCCTGACCGGCCCGGTGTTCGACCAGGTCGCGTCGGTGATCTGCGCCCAGTTGCTGTTCCTGGAAAGCGTGAACCCCAGCAAGGACATCAGCCTGTACATCAACAGCCCCGGCGGCGTCGTGTCGGCGGGCCTCGCGATCTACGACACCATGCAATACATCCGCAGCCCGGTCAGCACGCTGTGCATCGGCCAGGCGGCGAGCATGGGCAGCCTGCTGCTTTGCGCCGGCGCCACGGGCAAGCGGTATGCCACGCCGAACGCCCGCGTCATGGTGCACCAGCCGAGCGGCGGCGCACAGGGGCAGGCGGCGGACATCGAAATCCAGGCCCGCGAGATCCTGACGCTGCGCAAGCGGTTGAACGAGATCTACGTGCGCCACACCGGCCAGACGCTCGAATCCATCGAGAGCAAGCTGGAGCGGGACAGCTACATGTCGGCGGAGGAAGCCCGCGACTACGGCCTCGTCGATCAGGTCGTGGAGAACCGCCCGGTCCCTGCCGACCCCGTGAAGCTCTGAGCGCGCGGCGCCGGGCCGTTGCAAACCCGGCGGCTGCGGCACACATAGGCGAAAGTCAGGTGACCGTTGATCGTGCGTTGACGATCCGTTGTCCGGCTCATGCCCGGCAAGGCTCAGGGGTTCGCGTTTAGTTCCGCCTTGCCCATCGGGGGTGGCCGGGGTTAGTCTTTCAAGGTTTGTCCCTGCGGGCGGCGGGGCAGGAGTGTCCATGAGCAAGTCCGGCGACTCGAAGAACACCCTCTATTGCTCGTTCTGCGGCAAGTCCCAGCACGAGGTCCGCAAGCTGATCGCGGGTCCGACGGTGTTCATCTGCGACGAGTGCGTGGAACTCTGCATGGACATCATCCGCGAGGAGCACAAGACGCACCTGGTCAAGTCGCGCGACGGCGTGCCGACGCCCAAGGAGATCTGCAAGGTCCTCGACGACTACGTGATCGGCCAGAGCCATGCCAAGAAGGTGCTGAGCGTCGCCGTCCACAACCACTACAAGCGCCTTGCCCACGGCGCGAAGAACAACGACGTCGAGATCGCCAAGAGCAACATCCTGCTGCTGGGTCCCACTGGGTCGGGCAAGACCCTGCTGGCGCAGACGCTGGCCCGCATCCTCGACGTGCCGTTCACCATGGCGGACGCGACCACGCTGACCGAGGCCGGGTATGTGGGCGAGGATGTCGAGAACATCATCCTCAAGCTGCTGCAAGCGGCCGATTACAACGTGGAGCGGGCGCAGCGCGGCATCGTCTATATCGACGAGGTCGATAAGATCAGCCGCAAGTCGGACAACCCGAGCATCACCCGCGACGTGAGCGGCGAAGGCGTGCAGCAGGCGCTGCTGAAGATCATGGAGGGCACGGTTGCCTCCGTGCCGCCGCAAGGGGGTCGCAAGCACCCGCAGCAGGAGTTCCTGCAGGTCGATACCACCAACATCCTGTTCATCTGCGGCGGCGCGTTCTCCGGTCTGGAGCGCATCATCGGTGCCCGCGGCAAGGGGTCGGGGATCGGCTACGGCGCCGAGGTGCGCGCGCCGGACGAACGGCGCGCCGGGGCCATCTTGCGAGAGGTGGAGCCAGAGGATTTGCTGAAGTTCGGGTTGATCCCCGAGTTCATCGGGCGCTTGCCGGTCGTGGCCACCCTGGAGGACCTGGATGAGGCTGCCCTGATCGAAATCCTGACCAAGCCGAAGAACGCCCTGTCCAAGCAGTATGCCCGGCTGTTCGAGATGGAGGGCGTTAAGCTTTCCTTCACCGAGGATGCGCTACGATCGGTCGCGACCCGCGCCATCGCCCGCAAGACGGGCGCCCGCGGCCTGCGTTCGATCATGGAGACGATCCTGCTGAGCACGATGTTCGATCTGCCGGGCCTGGACGGGGTGGAAGAGGTGGTAGTCAACCGGGAGGTGGCCGAAAGCCGGTCCGCCCCGCTGTTCACCTATGGCAAGGAACGGGCCGAGGGCGCCTGACGCTTTATCCCTTTTCGTTCCGTTGGCGACCGGGGTTCGGCTGCCAATATGCAAGCGACGACCGAGCCGCTTGTCCCAAAGACGAGATTTCTATCGAGGCGACTCTGCGTGCCAAGATGGGCGCAATGCCGCCCGGCTGTCCTGTAGGAGGTCCCATGTCTGAGTCCGATCGGCCTGAGAAGTCGCGACCGGTCCCCAAGTCCCGCCAAAGCGCGGAGAAGCCGGGGGCCGAGTCTGCCGCGAGCCGGGACGTGTCCGCGGAAGCGATGGCGGTGCTGCCGCTGCGGGACATCGTGGTGTTCCCGCACATGATCGTGCCGCTGTTCGTCGGCCGCGAGAAGTCGGTGCGCGCGTTGGAAGCGGTGATGAAGGAGGACAAGCAGATCCTGCTGGTTGCCCAGAAGAACGCGGCGCAGGACGATCCCGAACCCGCCGACATCTACCGGGTCGGCACGGTGTCCACGATCCTCCAGCTTTTGAAGCTGCCGGACGGCACGGTGAAGGTGCTGGTGGAGGGTGGGCGCCGCGCCCGCATCACCGGCTTCAAGGAGACCGATTCGTATTTCGAGGCATTCACCGAGGCGATGCCCGACGAGGAGGGGGAGGCCAAGGAGCTTGACGCGCTTGGCCGCACCGTCGTCGGCCAGTTCGAGCAGTACATCAAGCTCAACAAGAAGATCGCGCCCGAGGTCCTGGTTTCGCTGAACCAGATCGAGGAGCCGAGCCGGCTTGCGGATACCATCTCGTCGCACCTCAACCTCAAGATTGCTGAGAAGCAGGAGCTGCTTGAGGCGGCGCGGGTTGGGGAGCGGCTGGAGCGGGTGTTCGCCCACATGGAGAGCGAGATCGGCGTGCTCCAGGTGGAGAAGCGCATCCGCAACCGCGTCAAGCGGCAGATGGAGAAGACCCAGCGCGAGTACTACCTGAACGAGCAGCTCAAGGCGATCCAGAAGGAGCTTGGCGAAGGCGAGGACGGCAAGGACGAAACCGCCGAGCTGGAGGACCGCATCAAGAAGACCAAGTTCACCAAGGAAGCCCGCGAAAAGGCGATGGGCGAGCTTAAGAAGCTCCGCACCATGAGCCCGATGAGCGCTGAGGCGACGGTGGTGCGCAACTACCTCGATTGGATGCTGTCGATCCCGTGGAAGAAGCGCAGCAAGGTCAGCAACGACGTGCTGGAAGCCGAGCGCATCCTGGACGCGGACCACTACGGCTTGGACAAGGTCAAGGAGCGCATCCTCGAGTATCTCGCGGTGCAGTCGCGCAGCCCGAAGATCCGCGGGCCGATCCTGTGCCTCGTGGGGCCGCCCGGCGTCGGCAAGACGAGCTTGGGCAAGAGCATCGCCAAGGCCACCGCACGCAACTTCGTCCGCATGTCGCTGGGCGGCGTGCGGGACGAGGCTGAGGTGCGCGGCCATCGCCGGACGTATATCGGCTCCATGCCGGGCAAGGTCGTCCAGGGCATGAAGAAGGCCAAGACGAGCAACCCACTGTTCCTGCTGGACGAGATCGACAAGCTCGGCGCGGATTGGCGCGGCGACCCGTCCTCGGCGCTACTGGAGGTGCTGGACCCCGAGCAGAACGCGACGTTCGCCGACCACTACCTGGAGGTCGATTACGACCTGTCGGACGTGATGTTCGTCACCACGGCCAACAGCCTCAAGATGCCGCAGCCGCTGCTTGACCGCATGGAGATCATCCGCATCGCCGGCTACACGGAGGATGAGAAGATCGAGATTGCCAAGCGCCACCTGGTCGCCAAGCAGGCCGAGGCCAACGGCCTGAAGATTGAGGAATGGACGCTGAGCGAGGATGCGATCCGCGACCTGGTGCGGTACTACACGCGCGAGGCCGGGGTGCGGAGCCTGGAGCGGGAAATCGCCAACGTGGCCCGCAAGGCGGTGAAGGAGATCGTCACCAAGAAGGTCAAGCGCATCGCCATCACGCGCAAGAACCTGGAGAAGTACGCCGGGGTGCGCCGTTTCCGCTACGGGGAGACCGAGGACGAGGATATGGTCGGCGTGGTGACCGGCCTGGCTTGGACCGAGGTGGGGGGTGAGATCCTGACCATCGAGAGCGTGATGCTGCCGGGCAAGGGCGCGGTGAAGCATACGGGCAAGCTGGGCGACGTGATGCAGGAAAGCGTGTCGGCGGCGCTCAGCTACGTGCGCAGCCGCAGCATCAGCTTCGGCATCA
>CAXUIQ010000280.1:0-5728 GCA_964250815.1 uncultured Acetobacteraceae bacterium | reverse complement strand
AGAACGGGGATCTCGCGAACTGGATGATCCCCGGCAAGATGGTGAAGGGCATGGGCGGCGCCATGGACCTGGTCGCCGGCGTGCCGCGCGTCGTCGTGCTGATGGAGCACACCGCCGGCGGCAAGCCGAAGCTGCTGCGCTCCTGCACGTTGCCGCTGACGGGGGCCGGCGTGGTGAACCTGGTGGTGACCGAGCTTGGCGTGTTCGACGTGGGCCGGCCCGGCCTCACGCTGGTCGATGTGGCGCCGGGCGTCACGGTGGAGGAGATCCACGGCAAGACCGAGGCCGCGTTCGCCGTGCATCAGGACCTCAAGGCCGCGTAGCCCCTTGATGTCGGGCGCAGGCCGGTTTATTACCCGCGCCTTCCGCAGCCGGGCTTCTGCCCGGCGCCGGCGGGGCTGTAGCTCAGTTGGGAGAGCGCCTGAATGGCATTCAGGAGGTCAGGGGTTCGATTCCCCTCAGCTCCACCATCGCTGATGGTCCGCCGATCCAGTTCCCTCCGCCGCGGCGCCCCAGGCCCCGCGGCGAGGCGCAATCCCGGGCAACCCCGCCGCGGCGCCCGGCGCCTGCCGACCTGGACCCCGTGCCGTTCCCAGGCGGCGCCGAAGCGGCGCTGGAATTCGCCGCGTTCGAGAAAGGCCTGCTTGAACATGGCAGCGGCATCGCCCGAGGACGGGACCGGGACCTGCTTCTTGAGCGGCAGCCGCCGATCAGCGAGCCGCCCCGGCATTCGATCCGTTGGATGCTTGCCGGGGCCGGCATGGCGACCCTTGCCGCTGTTGGCCTCTTGCTGCTGAGTTCAGGCCTGCTGGCGGCTGGCCTGGGCCTGCTATGGCGGGCCGTCGCGCCACCCTGACGCGCATTCCCCGCAACTCCGCCCGGCGGCTGCGCCCGCATGTCCGGGACCGCGGCAGAAGTGGCGCGGAAGCCGTCCTGCGGCGTGCCCACCGTGGCATCCGCCGTCACCGCCCGGGAAGGCTCTGGGCCGATCATGCGGCTCAACCCAGGGTCATGCCATGGAACCCGTTCCAAGCCGCGCCCTGCCGTGGGGCGGCCAAAGCGAGGAGTGGCATCTAATCCGGCGTGCTCGCCACGATGCGGAACAGCAGGCCCTCGCCGTCCGGGCGTCCCAGGCGCACCAGGTCGCCCGGGCGGAACACGAAGCCCTCGAAGGTCCAAAGGGGGTCGTCCTCGCTGGCCATGCTCTGCAAGGCCCAGCCTTCGTCCAGGCGGATCAGTTCGGAATGCTTGTCGTCCATGCCGGGCCGCCTGCGGATGGCGATCCAGGGCGTCGGGTCGTTCGCGTAGGCGGCCGGGTCGATCTGGCCTTGCCGGTTGAGGACGAGCCGGACGATGAGCCGGTCCTCAAGGTCGCCGTCGGGCCGCCCGGGTCCCTTGGCCAGCACCATGTTCAGCTTCGCCATCACCTCGCCTTGAACGCATCTGCGGGAGGCTGGCGCGCATAGCCGCCTCAGCGCCCATAAGTCCAAAGGATGCAGCGTAACCCAGATCGTCCCGCATTGCACTCTGTTGCGTGGCCGCGCGGCGGATGCGCTCTGGGGTGTGGCCGGCGCGCCGCGGCGCTTCGCCCGGCCTGAGCAGCTATTCGTGGCTTGCGCCGCGGCTGCCTGCTCAGGAACCGCTGAGGGCGCATCATTCTATCTACCTGCCGAGCGTAAACACGCTCCGCAGGACGATGCCCAAGCAGGCTTCCGTGGCTTGGGCCACGAATGCCCGCTTAGGAGTCGTTGAGGACGCATCATTTCATCTGCTGCGCGTGAGCACGCCCCGCAGAATGATGCTTAGATCGCGACCCGGACGCCCAGCTCGACGACCCGGTCGCTGGGGATGCGGAAGAACTCCGTCGCCGGCACGGCGTTGCGCGCCATGAACAGGAACAGGAACAGCCGCCAGGCCGGCAGCTTCGGCACCATGGCGCGCACCAGGACCTCGCGGCCCAGGAAGAAGCTGGCCTGCATGGGGTTGTAGGCCACCCCGTGCGCGCTGAGTTCCTCAAGGCTGCGGGGGATGTTGGGGCTTTCCATGAAGCCGTAGCGCAGCACGACCCGGTGGACGTTGGGCGCCAACTCAGACACCTCCATCCGCTCGTCAGCCGGCGCCTGCGGCATGTCCACGTTCTGCACGGTCACAAACAGGACGTGCTCGTGAAGCACCTTGTTGTGCTTCAGGTTGTGGAGCAGCGCGGCCGGCACGTAGTCGGGGTTGCCGGTCGGGAACACCGCCATGCCCGGCACCCGGACCGTGCGGGACTGCGGCAGGCGCGCAAGGAAAGAGGCGAGCGGCAGGCTGTCCTGCCTCCAGCGGGCCAGCATCAGCTCGCGCCCGCGGTTCCAGGAGGTCATCATCGCCATCAGCCCGAGGCCGAGCAGCAGCGGCACCCAGCCGCCTTCCGGGATCTTCAGCGCGTTGGCCGCGAAGAACACGAAGTCCACCGCGAAGAAGAAGCCGAACACGCCAAGCGCGAGGACGCGCGGCCAGCCGAACTGCCGGCGGAACGCCACCGTCGCCAGCACGCAGGTGCACAGGAAGGTGCCGGTCACGGCGATGCCGTAGGCGGACGCCAGGGCATCGCTGCTGCGGAAGGCGAGCACCAGGATCAGCACACCGACCAGGAGCGCCGTGTTGACCTGGGGCACGTAGATCTGCCCTTCCTCGGAAGAGCTGGTGTGCAGCACCGCCATGCGCGGCAGGAACGACATCTGCATGCACTGCCGGGCGATGGAGAACGCGCCGGAGATCAGGGCCTGGCTCGCGATCACCGTGGCCGCGGTGGCGAGCACGACGAGCGGCAGGCGCAGCCACTCCGGCGCCATCAGGTAGAACGGGTTCTCCAAGGCGGACGGGTCGGCCATCACCAGGGCACCCTGGCCGAAGTAGTTGAGCACGAGGCAGGGCAGCACGAAGAACACCCAGGCCAGCCGGATCGGCTGGGCGCCGAAGTGGCCCATGTCGGCATACAGCGCCTCCGCCCCCGTCACGGCCAGCACGACGGAGCCGAGGGTGACAAAGGCCAGCCAGCCGTGCCGGAGGCAGACCTCCATGGCATAGACCGGCGACACCGCCATGAGCACGTCGGGGTTGCGGGCCATCTGGAACAGGCCCATGGCCGCGAGCGCCATGAACCAGACCGCCATCACCGGGCCGAACGCCCGGCCAATGCTGGCGGTGCCGCGTATCTGCACCGCGAACAGCGCCACGATCACCACGACCGACAACGGCAGGACGAGGCTCTTGAAGGCGGACGACACCACGTCCAGCCCCTCGATGGCCGAAAGCACCGAGATGGCGGGGGTGATCACCCCGTCGCCAAAGAACAAGCACGCGCCGCCCACGCCGACCAGGCCCAGCGCCGCCCGCATGGCGGTGCCGGCCGTGCCGCGCTGGGCGAGCGCCATGAGCGCCAGGATGCCGCCCTCGCCATGGTTGTCGGCGCGCATGACCAGCAGGACGTATTTCACCGTGACGATCAGGATCAGCGACCAGAAGATCAGCGAAAGCACGCCAAGGATCTCGATACGGGTGATGCCGACGCCGCTGAAGTGGACCAGGCTGGCCTTGAGCGCGTAAAGCGGGCTGGTGCCGATGTCGCCATAGACGACGCCCAGAACGGCGAGCAGCGCGGCGGCGCGCAGCGGCCGGTGGGCGACGCCGGGAAGGGCTTCGACGGCTTGGCTCATGGGACCGGTCCGGAGGGCACGGGTGCGACGCAGCGCTGGAGGGTCATTCGATGTCCATCACTCGCGAGACCGGCATCCGGCCGACGTGGCGGTGCTGATGCCGCCGGGACCATGGCATAGGCCCGCCGGCCTGCAAAGGGCAAGCCGGCTTTGCGCAAGGCAGCTCAGCGGGGTGGCTCAGCAAGGCGGCTCAGCAAGACGGGGGCGGCTGGGCCGCGGTGGCGAACCGCAGCAGGCACTGCCCATAGCGCTGTGCGAACCGGGCGGTGTTGCCGCCGAAGTGGCCGGTGAAGCCTTCGGGCCGATCGAGGACCAGCAGCCCGCCCAGCCGGCCGCGCAGCCGCTCGACCAGGGCGCTGCGGCCTGCCAGGTCGCCCGCGAAGAGGTCCATCTGGAACTGCACGAAGGCAAGCCGGGTCGGCGCCGCCGGGACATCGCCCACCAACCGCCGGAGGTCGTCGTACTGCGCCGAAAGGTTGGTGCTGCCGCCCGAGCCGTGCGCGGCGGGGGAGACCGCGACCACGGCATCGGCCAGGCCGGCGTGGGTCAGCATCTGCAAGGCGTTCCAGCCGCCGCGCGATTGGCTGCCCACCACGATCTTCCTGTAGCCGCGGCGGCGCAGGTCCGCGAGGCTGTCCTCCAGCCAGCCGGCCGCACGGTCGCGGCTGTCCGCGTTCGGGTCGCGGTCGAACCGCACCACGTCGAAGCCGGCATTGTTGAACGCCCGGACGTGCGGCTGCGGCTGGCTGCCCCGCGCGTCGGCCACGGCGCCGTATCCGTTCATGGTGCCCAGGCCGTGCGCCCAGACGTAAACGCCGGCAGCCTGGGCCGGGCCGCGCCAGAAGTACCGCGCGTCCGGCACGATGCCGTAGTTCCAGGTCGAGACGAACGGACCCGGCGGTGCAGCCGCCTGCGGCGTCCGACCGTGCCACACCACGTCCAGGTTCTCGGCATAGATGGCGCAATCGTTGCCGCCCATCGCGGCGCAGCTCGCCAGCGCCTTGGCTCGCGCCGCGTCCAGGGTTCCGCCGCCGCCGTAGCCGCCGAACTGCCCGCCCGGGGCGAGGGCGAAGGCGCGGGGCAGGTTGAGAGCGAGGAAACGGTTGTAAGAGGCCCGTCCCTCGGCGGACAGGTTGGGCACGGCTGCGGCATCGAGGATCGGCTGCGCCCCCGCGGCGCCGGGCAGGCAGCACAACGCTGCCAGGATGAGGGCAGTCCCTGCCAGTCCGGGCAGGCTGGGCATCATACGGCGACCCATCTTGCGTTCTCCGTTCCTGTCCATCCGCCCTCCGTCCCCGGCGGCGCAGGCCGGGCGCCGAAGATCGCGCTGCCGACCCGGACGTGGGTGGCGCCATGGGCGATGGCGCACTCGAAGTCGCCGGACATCCCCATGGACACCGCGGGAAGCCCGTGCTGGGCGGCGCAGGCGGCGAGCCAGGCGAAGTGCGGCGCTGGGTCGCCCTCCGCCGGGGGAATGCACATCAGCCCGGCCAGCGCGTCGCCGAAGCGCGCACGGCAATCCCGGATGAAGGCGTCCGCCTCCGCCCGGGGCACGCCGGCCTTTTGCGGCTCGTCGCCGACGTTCACCTGGACCAGCAGGCGGGGCAGGCGCCCCTGCTTGCCCGCGGCGTCGGCCAAGGCGTCCGCAAGGCGCGGGCGGTCCAGGCTTTCGATCACGTCCGCCACGCGCACGGCGTCGCGGGCCTTGTTGGTCTGCAAGCCGCCGATCAGGTGGACGGCGAGCGCCGGGGCGGCGCCGCGGAGGGCCGGGAACTTGGCCGCCGCTTCCTGCACGCGGTTCTCGCCGAAGATGGCTTGCCCGGCCTCGATCGCCTCCCGCACGACCTCGGCGGGGTGCGTCTTGGACACCGCGACCAGCGTGACCGACCCGGGGGGACGCCCGGCCCGCTCCGTCGCCTCGGCGATGCGGGCCTGGACCAGGCGCAGGCGGCCGGGCAAGCTGGATTCAGGGAAGGTCGCGGGAGGGTGCATGGACCATAGGCTTGTCGCATGGGCGCGCGGGGTCAAGG
>CAXUIQ010000279.1:0-5742 GCA_964250815.1 uncultured Acetobacteraceae bacterium | reverse complement strand
TGCTGCCGGAGCTGCAAGGCCGGCTGCCGATCCGGGTCGAGCTGGCGCCGCTGTCGCGTGCGGACCTGCGCCGCATCCTCACGGAGCCTGAGCACAGCCTGCTCAAGCAGTATTCGGCCTTGCTGGAAACGGAGGCTGTCACCTTGGACTTCACGCCCGAGGCGGTCGATGCGCTGGCGGAGCTGGCGGCCGATATCAACGACCGCGTGGAGAACATCGGCGCGCGGCGGCTGGCGACGGTGCTGGAGAAGCTGTTGGAAGAAGTCAGCTTCACGGCGACGGACCGGGGCGGCGAGCTTGTGACGGTGGACGCTGCCTACGTGAGCGAGCGCGTGGCGCCGCTGGCCGCGAAGGGGGACCTGAGCCGTTTCATTCTGTAACCGGAACCTTGACAAGGGCGGGCTTGTTGTTGTTCCGTAAGGTTCCTTTCAGGAGCCGACCCATGCGCTTGAAGCTTGCAGCCTGCTTGATGATCACCGGCGCCCTCGCCGCTTGCGCGGGCACGCCGCCGCCGCCCATGGCCGCCGCGGAGCCTATGCCGGCTCCTGCGCCGATGGCGATGACGCCGACGGACGGCAGGTACTCGGGCACGGTCGTTTCGACCGATGACTCGGGACGACGCTGCCGGAAGATGGCGACGAACGCCACCACCCAGGTGCGCAATGGCACGTTTGCACTTGGAGGCTTGCGCGGCACGGTTGGGCCGGACGGCAGCGTGACGGCCGCACAACGGCGCGGCGTGATGATGAGCGGCACGTTCTCCAACGATACGCTTGACGTGACGACCACCGGCCATGGCTGCGGCTATCACTACACCCTGAACCACGCCTGACCGTCCGAGCCGTCCCCGGCCGACCGGCCCCGCCATCGTCAAGGCGGGGCCGTTCTGCTTGCAGGCGGCGCAGGCTGGCCGTCTTTGACGCGCATTCGAGGTAGCTTTCGCCGCGGGACGGCATATTTCAGAAGCATGCCCGACCCCTTCGTTCACCCGGAAGACCCGTCCGCCGCCGCCGCTGTCGCCGCCATCGGCGAAGAGCTGGAAGTGTTCGACGATTGGATGGACCGCTATCAATACATCATCGAGCTTGGCCGCAAGCTCCCGCCGTTTCCTGCGGACTGGCAGGACGACGCGCACCGGGTGCCGGGCTGTCAGAGCCAGGTTTGGATGGAGGCGGCCGTCCAGGACGGGCGCATGCTGTTTGCCGGCATTTCTGACGCGGCCATTGTCTCGGGCCTCGTGGCCCTGCTGCTGCGCGTTTATAGCGGCCGGCCTCCGGCGGAGGTGCTGGCGACCGACCACGTGTTCCTGAAAGATCTCGGCCTGATTGGGGCGCTGTCCACCAACCGCAGCAACGGCATCGTGGCCATGGCCCGGCGCATCCAGGACGCGGCGAAGGCCTGCGCCGTCGCCGCCTGACCGGTGGCGCCGGACGGGCTGCGCGTCGGCCTGTTCCTGGCGGCGTTCTTCGCGGCGGGCGCGATCGGCACCGCCTACCTTCCGGTGTGGTTCGCCGGACGCGGGCTGAGCAGCGCCGAGATCGGCCAGGTGCTCGGGCTGGGCTTCCTGCTCCGCGTCCTCATGGTGCCCGGTTGGGGTTGGCTCGCCGACACGGTTGGCGGCCGGACCGTGCTATTCGCCGGGGCAGCCGTCGCGTCCGGCAGCGCCGCCCTGCTGCCGGCGGCCCGGGGCTTCGGGGTGATCCTGGTCGTCTCCGCGGTGCAGGGCGTGTCGGCCTCGGCGCTGACCCCGCTCAGCGACGCCTTGGCCCTTGCCCTGGCGGCAGCCCGACGGCTCGATTACGGGCGCACCCGCGCGTTCGGCTCCGTGGCCTACATGGCCGCGACCGCCTCGGGCGGCGCGTTGCTCGGCCTGCTGGGCGCCGG
Source organism: uncultured Acetobacteraceae bacterium (assembly GCA_964250815.1). Classification (GTDB taxonomy): domain Bacteria; phylum Pseudomonadota; class Alphaproteobacteria; order Acetobacterales; family Acetobacteraceae; genus CAHJXG01. Next base: position 3,858 of record CAXUIQ010000279.1, on the reverse strand, counting down.
CTTGGTCCCTTGGGCCATCGCCGGCTTCTATGCGCTGGCCGCCGGGTTGGCGCTCGTCCTGCCCGGCGTCGCGTCGCCGCCGTCCGCAATGCACATCCAGCAAGGGATCTGGCGGTTCCCAAGCTTCCGCCTGGCGCTCGCTGCCACGGCGCTGATCCAGGGGGCGCACGCCGCCTACTACGCCTTCGCAATGCTGCACTGGCGCGCGGCCGGCATCCCGGACGGCGCTATCGGGCTGCTGATCGCCGAGGGCATCGTGGCGGAGGTCGCGCTGTTCATCTGGGGACGCCCGCTGGTGGAACGGCTCGGGCCGGCCCGGCTCACCACGGTGGCCGCGGGCGCCTCCCTGCTGCGATGGACCGTGACCGCCTTCGCCACCGCGGTTCCCGTGCTCGCCGCGGCGCAGCTCCTGCACGCCGCGACCTTCGCCTGCCAGCACCTTTCGACCATGCTGGTGCTGCGGACCCTGCCGGCGCAGCGCGCCGGGACGGCCCAGGCGCTGATGTCCGCGCTGGGCTTCTCCGCCCCGACCGGGCTGCTGGTCTGGCTTTCCGGCCTGATCTACGGGCGCGCGGGCGGCCTTGCCTTCCTGCTCATGGCGGCAGTGGGAGGCTCGGCGCTGCTGCTCGTGCCGGCGCTGGCGCGCGCCCTTCCTTCCGCCGCAGCGCCCCGTCCATAAGCTCGACCTGCCGTGCGATGCGCGCCATCGCACTGCCGGGGTCATGCTTGGGCTGGCCCGGCGGCAGCGGCTCGCCGTCCGCCAGCGCCCCGAACGCCAGCCGCAGCCAATCGCGCCACGCCGCAAGCTCGGCCGCGCCGGGCACCGAGGCCGGGTCGTGCTGGAACGACGACAAGCGGCCGGCCAAGCGGCGCAGCGCCGCATCGACCACCATAGCCGCCTCCAGCCCGGCGCGTGCGGAGCGCCGCGGCTCCTGCAGCGCGCGGGACAGAGAGGCTTCGAGGTTGTTGCTGGCGACCCCGGCCGCGCCGCCCCCCGGCGCCACGCCCCCCGCCGGCGGGGCGCCCCCCCCCCCCGCCCCCCGCGGCCGGCTGCTCGCCCAGCAGCGCCGCAAGCTCGGTGTCCGCATAGGCGGCGTGGGCGTCCAGCGCCCCGCGCAGTTCCTGGCCGAGCCGCCCGGGTTCCCAACTGGGCCACAGCACCGCGCAGCCGAGCACCGCCAGCGTCCCGCCCAGCACGGTGTAGAGCGCCCTCATGCCGGCGATCACCCACTCGCTTTCCCCGGGACGGCCGAGTTCCGACAGCAGCACCACCAGCGGCGTCATGCAGGCCATGAACAGCCCGAAGCTGACGTAGCGCACGGCGAAGGCCGTGACCGCCAACGGAAACAGCACGGCCGCGGTCGCGAGCGGCGAGGACACCAGCAGCCCCAGCCCGGCCGCCGCCACGCCGCCCAGCACGGTGCCGACGATCCGCTCCACCGCCTTCTGCCAGGTCAGGGCGAAGAACGGCTGCAAGGTCAGCACGAGGGTGATGGTGAGCCAATGCGCGTAGGCGTTGCCGGACCGCAAGGTGATGACCAGCGCCGGCCCGGCCGCCACGGCCGCGCGGACCGCGTGGCGGAAGGAGGCCGACGATCCCGTGAGGTTGGCCCGGAGCGGCCGGAGAAGGCGGTCGCGCCACCCGCCCGCGCCGGGCTGGCCGGTGTTCGGCAGCAGGCCGGCAGGCGTGGTCAGCAGCGCCGCGACGCGCAGGCGGTCCACCAGCGCCGCCGCGACGCCGGCCAGCGCCGCGTCGGCTTGCCCGGTGCCGGCCAGGGTGTCCACCAGCCGCTCGCCCATGGCGCGGCGGGCGGGATCGTCCGTGGGCAGGTCCGCGCCGGTATCGTCGGCGCTGGCGGGCAGCAGCCGCAGCGTGTGCAGCAGCCGGGCGGCGGCGGCGCGGGTGGCCGGGCCGGCGGACTCCAGCACGTCCGACAGGGCGATCAAGGCGCCGAACACCTGGTCCGCCGCTTCCACCTGGATCAAGGTCTGGTTGGAGCGTGCGCTCGACGGCCCGCGCGCCCGCACGGTGTCGAGCACCAGGGTGCGCGCGGCCTCGATGGCGTCGCGCACGTGGCGGCGGTGCCCGCGGGCGTGGCCGGCCCAGGCTTCGGACACCTGGGCGGGCAGGACCGGGGCCGCGGCGATCAGCCCGGACAGGTCGCCCGCCATCACCCCCATGCGCCGGAACACCTCGGCCACGGCGCGCCGGGCCGGGCGGAACGGGTGCAGGCGCCAGATTACCATGGTCAGCAGGAGCGCCCACAGGCTGCCGCCGACGAACGCCGCCGCCAGCACGCCGGCCTGCCGCAGGCCGATGGCCCGGTCCATCGCCAGCACGGTCACGACGGTCAGCAGGTTGCCGACCTGCAACGCGCTCTGGCCCCAGATGCGGGCGAAGCTCGTGCAGAGGATCACGAGGCAGGCGCAGGGCACGACCACCGCGAGGCCAGCCGAGCGCAGCAGGCCAAGGCCAGCCGTCAGGCTGGCGCCGAGGACGGCGAACGCCAGCAGGGCCGGCACCCGGCGGCGGATCGGCCCGCCGGAGTCGCAAAGGCAGGTCAGTAGCGCCGCCAGCGCCGCCTCGCTCAGCGGCGGGAAGTCGGCCCATTCGTTGGCCGCGACGATGACGGCGACCGACAGGGCCGCGCGCATCCCCTCCGCGACGCTGAGCGCCCGCAGGTCGAGGCTGACCGGCAGGTGCGAAAGGTCGGCGTCCGGCCCCGCCCGGAGGAGACGGAGCCGGGCCAAGCTACGCGGCGCGCGCCATCTCCCGCAGCACGTAATGCAGGATGCCGCCGTTGCGGTAGTACTCGACCTCGTCGTCGGTATCGACGCGGCACTTGACCGTCAGCTCGTCCGTGCGGCCCGGCGCGCGGTGGATCAAGACCCGCAGGTCCATGCCGGCGCGCAGCTCCGGCAGCCCCAGGATGTCGATGGTCTCGGCGCCGGTCAGCCCCAGGGACTGCCGGGTGGCGCCGTCCTTGAACGTCAGCGGCAGCACGCCCATGCCGACCAGGTTGGAGCGGTGGATGCGCTCGAAGCTCTCGACGACAACGGCCTTGATGCCCAAGAGCGCCGTGCCCTTGGCCGCCCAGTCGCGCGACGACCCCATGCCGTATTCCTTGCCGCCGAACACCACCAGCGGCACGCCTTCGCGCTTGTAGCGCTCCGCCGCGTCGTAGATCGGCATCTGCTCGCCCGAGGGCTGGTGCTTGGTCCAGCCGCCCTCCACGCCCGGCACCATCTCGTTCTTGATGCGGATGTTGGCGAAGGTGCCGCGCATCATGACTTCGTGGTTGCCGCGGCGCGAGCCGTAGCTGTTGAAGTCGCGCTGCATCACCTGGCGCTCGCCCAAGTACTCGCCGGCCGGGGATGCCTTCTTGATGTTGCCGGCCGGGCTGATGTGGTCGGTCGTGATGTTGTCGCCGAACATCGCGAGCACGCGGGCACCCACGATGTCCGTGACCGCGCCGGGCGTCATGGTGATGCCCTCGAAGTACGGCGGGTTCTGCACGTAGGTGGAGCCGCTGTTCCAGTGGTAGGTTTGGCTGCTCGCATCGACCTCGATCGACTGCCATTCCTTGGTGCCCTGGAAGATCTCGCCATAGCGCCGGATGAACTGCTCCCGCGACAGGCTGGCGCGCACCGTGTCCAGGATTTCCTTGTTGCTCGGCCAGATGTCCTTGAGGAACACCGGCTGCCCGTCGGCCCCGGTGCCGAGCGGCGCCGTGGCGATGTCCTGGTTCATGGTGCCGAGCAGGGCGTAGGCCACCACCAGCGGCGGGGAGGCGAGGTAGTTGGCCCGCACGTTCGGATGCACCCGGCCCTCGAAGTTGCGGTTGCCCGACAGCACCG
>CAXUIQ010000278.1:0-5745 GCA_964250815.1 uncultured Acetobacteraceae bacterium | reverse complement strand
CGCCAGGCCTCCCCCTGCGCCATGGCGACGGCCAGTCCCACCGGCGCGACCCCGGCCGCCCGCAGCAGCGCCAGCCCGGCCTGCGCCGAGCTTCCGGTGCTGATCACGTCGTCCACCAGCAGCACGCGCCGGCCCTGCAGGCGGTCCAGCAGCCGCGGGTCCAGCCACATGCGGCGCGCCGAGTTGGCCCCGGCCGCGGGCGCCGTGATGGAGCCGAGCGGGGCCGACAGCGCATCGTCGTACCAGCGCTTGCGCGTGGTGGACGGCGCGACCCAGTTCTGGTGCCCAAGCGCCCGCGCCACCGCCGCGCCCACCGTGTGCCCCAGGGTCGGCAGGCCCACCACGACCTCCGCCCGCATCGGCGCGGCGGCAGCGGCGGTCCAGGCGGCGAGCTGGTCCAGCACCGCGAACGACGCCTGGTTGGCGATCAGGCCGGCCACCGCCACGGTTCCAAGATCACGCAGCGGCAGCACCAGCCGGCGGCCATCCGGCATGACGGCAGGGTAGCGGTCCGTCCAGGCGGGTTGCCCCGGTGCGCGTTGCTCCGGCGCGCCGTCCACGAAGCCCTGCCAGAACTGCATGCCCGTCCTCCATGGCCCGGCGCCCGCGCCGCTGCTATGCAGCCGCCATGCCCGACGACAACGTGCTCGACTCTACGCCGACCGCCTACGACCTTGCCGCCCGCCCGGGCTTCCTGATCAGGCGGCTGCACCAGATCCACGTCGCGTTGTTCATCGAGGAGTGCGCGGCCTTCGACGTGACGCCGGTGCAGTACAGCATCATGTCCGCGGTGCAGGCGCATCCCGGGCTCGACCAGGCGCGGCTGGGAGAAGAGGTCGGCGTGGACCGCGCCACCCTGGCCAACGTCGTGGGGCGGCTGGACCGGCGCGGGCTGGTGCGGCGCCGGTCCAGCGTCGCGGACCGGCGGCTGCGGCTCGTGGATATCACGGAGGACGGCGCCGCCCTGCTGGTCCGCATGGACGCGCCGGCCCGTCGCGCCCACGCCCGCACGGTCGAGGCATTGCCGCCTGCGGACCGCCGCGCCTTCGTGCAGGGGCTGGCGCGGCTTGTGCAGTCCGGCAACGCGCACGGCCGGGCACCCTTGCGGCTCGGGTAGCGGGGTGGCGGGCTTACGCCGCAACCGCCATCGGGCGTGGTACTAGCGGGCTGCGCGCCTCAAAGCGCCGCCCCGCGCGCAGCGCGAAGGCGGGAACGATCATCTGTTCGGCCACGACCCGCACGCCGCTGTTGTCCGCCAGCTCGAACCGCCCATCCAGCAGGTCCAGCACCGTGATATCCGCTTCCCGGCCCGCCTGCAGGCTGCCGATCGTGTCTTCCATCCGCAGCATGCGCGCCGGGTTGCTGGTGACGGTCGCGAGCACTTGCGGCAGGCTCATGCCGAGTGTGAGCAGTTTGGACATCGCGTTGGTCAGGTTGAACGGCGCCACGCCGAAGAACGGGTTGGCTGCCCGCGCCGCGCCGTCCGTCGCGTTCGGGACGCGCACGTTGTAGCCGTGCATGTCCGCGCCCAGCGTGTGCGGCACGATCCCGGCCGCCAGCACCTTGCGCGCCATGTCGAAGGAGAAGTGGGAGCCGTGGCCGACATCCACCGTGACCCCGCGCTCCAGCGCTGCCCAGACCACCGGATGCACCTCCCCGGTCGCGGCCGAGATGAACCCGCCGGGGTGGCGCGTGAAGGGATGGGCCAGCACGTCGCCTGGCTCCATCAGCGGCACCAGCTCGCGCACGACCTCGTCCGGGTCGATCGCGACCCCGTCCTTGGCCGGCCAAAGCTGGCCCAGGTGGATGTAGAGCGGCAGCCCGGCGCCGCGGGCGATCTGCTTGCCGATCTTGATCACCTCCAGCCCCCAGCGCGACGCGCCGCCGATCTCGGCGTGGGCCTTGATGCCGCGCACCAGGTCGGGGTTCTCCCGCGCCGCCCGCACGGTGTGCTCGACGTTCAACTGGCCCGGGCCGTACAGGTCAGGGTACAAGTGCCCTTCCAGCCCACCGACCAGGTAGGCGGAGATGAAGCACAGGACCCGCGTCCGCGCCGGCTCGGCGATGAAGGCGCGGAAGCCGGGGATGGTCATGCAGCTCGGCCCGCCCTGGTCCACCACGGTGGTGACGCCGGACTCCACGCCCACCATGTCCGCGTTCAGGCCGAACTTGCCGGTCACGTGCTGATACACGTGGCCGTGCGTGTCGATCAGCCCGGCGGTGACGACCTTGCCCGACACGTCCACCACCTCGCGCGCCGCCTCGCCGGGCAAGACAGGCTCGACCGCCGCGATCCGGCCGTCCCGGATGCCCACGTCCGCTGCGCCGTCGCGCCCGGTTGCGGGGTCGATGACCCGGCCACCGCGGAGGATGGTGTCCAGCCCTGAAGTCATCCCGGCCTCCCTGCCATAGGTGAATGGTCGTCAGTATGCTGACGACCCCCGCTGCGTGCAAGGACGAACCTCACCCGACATCGACCCACACGCGGCCCTCCCGCACCAGCACGGGGTAGGCCCGGAGGTCCGGGCACTCGGGGCGGCGGGTCTTGCGGCCTGTGGGGATGTGGAACTGACCTTGGTGGCGGGGACAGTTCACCCGATCGCCGTCCACCCCGCCCTGGCTCAGCCAAGCCGCGTGGTGCGGGCATGTGGCTGCCGTGGCGTAGGCTGTGCCCGCAATGTCGTACAGCAGGAGGGCCGCGCCTCCAGCCTCAACTTCCAAGAGCCGGCATTGAGCCAGCTCGTCACGGGATGCGGCATCTGTCCAGCTCGCCATGAGGTCGAGTTCCGTCGAGGGTTTGTAGTAAGGCAATCCCGGGGCGCAATGCCATCTCGTCATTCAGGCTGAGCAGTCGTTGCAGGCAGGCAGGTTGCCTTGCAAAGACGAAGTGAGACATCCTCGGCGTAGCACGCCTGCAATCAGCGCCATACCCCCGAGCGATGGACGCAAGACTTGGCGGTTGTTCTCCGGTCGTCGTCAGTTCCCGGCCAAGACGAACGCGCGGTCGGGGGTCGTCGCGGATAGCTGCGGGTTTGCAAAAACCGGCCTTGCCGAGCGGCGGCCGCCCGCAGGCGCGCAGGATATCGGGGGCATCCTTCTGGCGCTGCCGCGTCAGCTGGATGCCGAGCAGGCGCGGCACGGCGTCGCCGCCGCCGAGCGCCTCGTAGAACTCGCCGACGCGGTGGAGCACCAGGTAGCCGGGCGCCGCGGCGCGGGCTGCGGCATAGGCCACGACCATCGGGCTTGCTTCAGGAGCGATCGTCATGTCCATGGAGGGGATGGATGGGCCGCAGTTTCAGGTGTGCGAGCGGAGCGCGTCGGCTGCTGCCCAGGGCTGCGGCACCATGCAAGGCCCCAAACGCGGCAATCCGCCTGGCCCGGGCTATGGGCCGCTGCGGCCATGACCATCGGCAGCGCGCCACCCACTTGAACCGCCGCGCGCAACCGGGTCATTCTCTCCCATGCGCCCGCTTCGCAACGGACCAGCCATGAACACCGGCCCCACCGACTTCGCTGACGTCTTTGCCCGCCTTGCCGCCGCGCAGCAGCGCGAGGAAACCGCGTCCCTTGGCGGCGTCAACGTCCGCATGGTCCGCATCGCGGGCGGCGGCGAGGGCCGCTGGGACAGCCATTCGCATTCCGCGGAGACGGTCGTGGTCTGGAGCGGCGACTTCACGGTTGGGTTCCGTGACCACACGCTGACGCTTTTGCCCGGCCAGTGCTGCGTCGTGCCCGCCGGCGCCGAGCACCGCGGCACATCGCGCGACGGGGCCGAGGTCATCCTCTTCCAGCAGGCCGCCTGACGTGCTCCGCGCCGCGGGGCAGCCGACCTGCCAGGCCAGTGCCAGGAAATCGAGGCAGGGATGCACGACCCTGCATGGTTCAGGGCCGGGACCTAGCACGACCTGGGCACTTTCATCTCGGGAGATGGCTGGAATTGGTGCTTGCAGCAGGGGCACTGGACGGGCGGGGCGAACAGCTTGGCCGTGATGGCGCGCCGTCCGGGTCGGCGACGGTTTGCCGACCCGGACGCGCAAGGCGGTGAAGCGCGCCGCAAGCGCGCCCTTGGTGCCCTGCCGCCACGCCACGCGGCGCCACTTGGCGGTGGCCAGCACCGCACCCACCGGTCGTGGCTCTTCGCTGGGTTTCGGCGCCTTGCGCGGGCGCCCCGTCCGGCTGCGTGCGCGGGATGCCAACCGCCCAGGCAAGCTGGCGCTCGCTCAGCCCATGACGGAACGCCGCGCTCATGCCGTAGCCCCGCGCAAACGCTTCGCGTTTCGCTGCGTCGGCCAGCACGCAGCCGAACGCGACGCCTGCCGCCCATACCCGGTCCCAGCGGCAAACGCTTCGCGCTTCCGCGAGCTCCGCCAACGCGATCTCGCCCTTCTTGGGGAGCACCGTGCCGTCAATGACCAGAACGGCATCCGGCCCGCCGACCAGCCGGTCCGCTTCCTGCGCCAGCACCGTCCGCAGCGGGGCGCCGTCCCAGGCCGTGCTGGCGACGAAGTGCCGCAGCTGGTCGTGCCCCGGCAAGCCCCGCCGGGCCGCCATGGGCTGCAAGCTCTTGCGCTCGCCGGGCCCAAGCAGCCCACGCACGTAAAAAGGCGCCCACTCCCGCCGCGTTGTGCGGCCCATCACGTCCAGAAACGGCTCCAACCAGCCATCCAGACCACGCAAGCCATCACCCACGTCCGCCAACGCTCCATCCAACTACGTCCATCAGCACATGGCGGCGCGCCTGCAAGCCTGAAAGTACCCAGGTAGTGCTAAAGCGGACGTAGGCAGGCCGTGTGGCGCCAGGACTTGGCCGGAGATAGTAGTCGGGGGGCCGAGGGCACGCAGGCGGACGCGAGGACTTGCCAAGGTCGTTGCAAACAAATAGTACACTGGTTCCGGCACACGCCACAAGCAGTCCGGGAGGGCACTTGGTCGGAACCCGCTTGGCGGTGCGCGTTCAACATCGGCTAGTTGCCGGCATGATTCTGCCTCTGCGCTTGCTCCTTGCCCTGCCTATCCTTGCCAGCCTGCTGTCCGGTTGTGCATCCCGCTTCAACGAGGCATCCCAGGACACCTCAATCTCAACCGCGGCTGACGCACCCGGCTTCCTCATCGTCGGCCTGTCAGAAGAGAACGCCCCCTCTCGTACGTTCCGCACCACACATCCACTCGCCCTCGCGCTGCGGCGAGAGGACGGCATGACGGCTACCATGAACCGCAACGGATGCGGCAGCATGGATGGCCTCCATGGCAGCACGCCCTGTGATCTGGCCAAGCTCGACTGGCAGGTGCTGCAAGTGCAGCTTGGCTTACGGCGCCCCGTCGTTGCGGCCGAGGCGGTCAACATCTTTGCCGGCCGCCAGACGCTCGGCGCCACGCTCCCACCGGGTCCGCTGGTCAGGGTCGGCCCAGGCGAAGTCGTTTGCATCGGTAACTATGTCTTGGCCGCTGACTACGACGCGCCGGCGATCGTCGTTCGTCGGCACGGGCGCGACGACGCGGCGGCGCAGCGCGCCCTTGCAGCCTACCCGGGTTGCGGAACGCGCAGATCGTGTATTGTGACCCAACGGCCGTGGCTGCCGCACGGTAGCAGCGGCGCAAGCGGGAGGAGGCGGGTCAGGGTCTTGGTTCCACCCCTTTCAGGGTCGTGTCCTTGGTTGTGCGATCACCCGTGCGGCTGCGACGTGGGAGATACCGCTGGCGAGGTTGTCAGGCCCAGGCTGGTTGGGCCATGAGGCGGACGAAGGC